>NZ_ALIY01000015.1:0-36531 GCF_000283035.1 Actinomyces sp. ICM58 | reverse complement strand
AGGGCCGCGAGGGCCGCCCCGCGCGCGGCGGCGAGGACAACCTCGCGCCGATCGCCGGCATCCTCGACATTCAGGAGAACCACGCCTTCGTGCGCACCTCCGGCTACCTGCCCGGCCCGAATGATGTCTACGTGACGCTCGGCAACGTGCGCCGCTGGGGCCTGCGTGCCGGTGACGCCGTGGCCGGCGCCGTGCGCCTGCCCCGCGAGGGCGAGCGTCAGCGCCAGAAGTACAACGCCCTCGTGCGCGTGGACTCGGTCAACGGCATGACGGTCGAGCAGGCGCAGGCGCGCCGCGAGTTCGGCAAGCTGACCCCCGTCTACCCCTCCGAGCAGCTGCGCATGGAGACCTCGCCCAAGGCCTTCACACCCCGAGTGATCGACCTGGTCGCCCCCGTGGGCAAGGGGCAGCGCGGCCTCATCGTTTCCCCGCCCAAGGCCGGCAAGACGATGGTCATCCAGCAGATGGCCAAGGCCATCGAGCTGAACAACCCCGAGGTGCACCTCATGGTCGTCCTGGTGGACGAGCGCCCCGAAGAGGTCACCGACATGCGCTCGATCGTCAAGGGCGAGGTCATTGCCTCCACCTTCGACCGTCCCGCCTCCGACCACACGACCGTCGCCGAGCTGGCCATCGAGCGCGCCAAGCGCCTGGTCGAGCTGGGCCAGGACGTCGTCGTGCTCCTCGACTCGCTGACCCGCCTGTCGCGCGCCTACAACCTCGCGGCGCCCGCCTCGGGCCGTATCCTCTCCGGCGGCGTCGACGCCTCGGCCCTGTACCCGCCCAAGAAGTTCTTCGGTGCAGCCCGCAACATCTCCGAGGGTGGCTCGCTCACCATCATCGCCTCCGCCTTGGTGGAGACGGGTTCGAAGATGGACGAGGTCATCTTCGAGGAGTTCAAGGGCACCGGCAACATGGAGCTGCGCCTGTCGCGCCAGCTCGCCGAGCGCCGCATCTTCCCCGCGATCGACCTCAACGCCTCCGGCACCCGCCGCGAGGAGCTGCTGTTTGCGCCCGAGGAGCTACGCATCATGTGGAAGCTCCGCCGCGTCCTGGGCACCCTCGACCAGCAGCAGGGCCTCGAGCTGGTCCTCGACAAGCTCAAGGAGACCCAGTCCAACGCTGAGTTCCTTATGCTCATCCAAAAGACCACGCCTTCCGAGTGATCGGAGCGTCGGAGGCGGGGCGAGTGGCGAGAGCCGCTCGCCCCGTTTTCTGATGAGGTGTACGTGCGAATGCCGGACAACCGACAAGGCCTGTGCCAGAATTGGCGCATGGCGAACACGGCGCCGAATACGGCCAATACGCGGGCGGCACGGGGTGTCTCGCGCCGATCCTGGAGTGCTGTGCGCGGGTTTGCGCGCCTCGTTGTCGGTCTTGTCCTCTCGCTGCCGGCTCCCCTTCAGCTGGCAATCGCCATCTACGATCAGACCCATCACGGGATGGGGAAGGCGGTTGACTGGCCGCATTGGAGTGGCTGGATCATGGCGCTGTGCGGAATCGGCGTGCTGTGGGGCGGGGTCAGTCTTCGGCGCTCGAAGCGTCAGAAAATGACGAGGATCGCGCAGACTTGGGCATCCTTGGAAACGCAACGGGCGCGGGTTGAGCGTGTGTTCTCCGCGCTCGTTCGCGCCGGGCACTACGAGAGCGGACTGACTGCGCGCTACGAGTGTGCCCGAGCCGAACACGTCAGGGTTGGCGCTCGAATCGAGGAGTGCAGGTCTGCGGGTTTCTTCGCATCGCTCAGCGTGGCATCGGGCGGGGCCGAGGATGAGATCCTTGCGCAGATGGCTCGCCTTGCCCACGCGTATACAGCGATCATGGCTGCACGCGACTTGTTCGCCTTTGCGCCCGGCTGGCGCGACGTGTGGGACAACGAGATTGGCCCGATCATCGAAGACCTGGACGTCCTCGATGATGTCGCAGACACCCTCGAAGCAATCGGCACGGACCCCAATATTCTGACGGACATCGAGGCTTTCCGAGAGCATGTGGGGGATGACAAGGACACGGTGATCAACCTCGGAGAACGCCTCGAGGGCAGGCAGCTCGGTCCCGCCCAGGCACTGGAAGAACTCGACCGGATAGCCAACGAGGCGCGAGCGCGCACCGCGGAGCTCATCGAGGCGACTCTCGCTACCGATTCCTCGTCGCAGGGACGCGCACGCTACGCGCGATGGAAGGAAGCAGGAATCAGCCTGACCGCGGCTAACGCCGAGTACGACGGGGCCTACTGGAGCGAGGACGCAGATACTGATGTCGAGTACAATTCGGCAGCCACGATCCGACTGATCGCAAACTCCGCAGGCGTTGACTTCGAAGGGCTGCCAGCCCCGGCGACCGGTGTCCTGACGGCTGGCCGCGCATCCATCTATCTGCTGCCGATGTATCTTGATCGATATCTGACGTGCGATGTGGATGCGGCAGTTCCTCGTTGAGCACGTCGAGGGCGGACTATGGGTCCTCCTCGGGTGGCTTCTCGGGCTCCGGTTCCTCATCGTCCTTCTGATGGACATCACAGTGCTGAGCGGATGGGGGCGAAGCATGCCAAAGTGGAGCCATGACGCCAGTGACAAACGCTCCGATGAACAACGCCGCGCCCCCTGGCGCGCTCTCGCCAAACGCGCGCGGTTGTCTGCGCCTCGGAGCGGGCCTGGCCCTGTTCCTCGCGGCCCCCGCGTGGCTCGGCATCGCTTTACTGGTGGGCTTTTCGCGCGCGATCCAGTGGCCCGCCTGGTACGCGTGGGTGGCCTCGATCGTGGGCGTTGCCATCCTGGCGCGTGGCGCGATGCTGCAGCGCCTCTCGCGTGAGAGGACACGTGAGGCTATCAGGGGCTGGGAAGACCTGGAGAGGCGCCACGTGTCGGTCGACCTCGCTGTCGCGACGCTCCTGACAAGTGGGCGCTACGAGCGTGGCGTGACCGCGCGCTACCAGGCCGCCCGCGCGGAGCGTGAGAGGGCGCGAGCCGTGGTCGCCTCGTATGGTGCGTTATCCTCCCCCGCGTTGCTGAGCGCGGCGACGTCGCGGAGCGCGGAGCGGGTCGTCGCTAGCTTTCCCTCACTGATGGATGCCGACGCGGCGATGATGGCCGCGTGCGAGTTCTTCGATCGCGGTCCCAATTGGCGGAGGGTATGGGACAACGAGATGGGGGTCGTCTTTGAGGACCTGACTGTTATTGAGACCATCACGGACTCCATCCAGTGGCGCAGCAGGGAGCCGATGGCGAGAACCATGGTCACTTCCCTTGTCGAGTGGATGGATCAGCAACGCCTGGCCGTCATCGGCATCGGAGAGAGCCTCGATCGCGTAGCGATTACTCCCGCGCAGGCTCTTGAGCGCCTCGACGCCATCGCCGACGAGGCCAGGGTGCGTCTGGTGCGACTCATCGAGGCGGTTCTCGCCTCCGACACATCGATGCTTGGGCGCAGGCGCTACAAGCGCTGGCGCACTGGGGCGGGGGAAAAGCTGCGCACGAACGAAGTTCGCTACATCGGCGCGTACCGTATTGCTGGCGTGACGTATACCTACAATCCCGCCCAGGCGATTCGCCTGACGGCAAACAGTGCGGGTATCGATCTTGGGGGAAGCGCTGCCCATTCAACCGCGCGTTTCGTGGCATTCAACGCCGAGGTCTACGTGCCTCCCGCGTACCTCCACCGCTACCTCGTGTGGGACGGGATGTCGCGGTACGGCTCCTCGCGCGCGACCTACCTGACGTCGGCGGCGAACATTGGTCCGCACAGGAACGAGATCGCGTTCTAACCGAGGCCGGCGCCTCGTCTTCCAACTAGCGGGCACGGGGGACGATGGTCGGGCTTCACCCATAGCCGATCTCACGCCCACGGGGAGGGGCCGTCGTTGAAGCTGATGGGGTGCTGTGCGATAATGGCATGTCGGCTTACCGGTTCACCGGCATGCCCCAGGCGCTGCTCGCGCGCTGGAGGGCGAGCCCCCGCCAGATGCGGGGGACGCTGCATGTCCGGACCCGGAGCACCAAACGATCCAGGAGAATTCCATGCGTAAGGGCATTCACCCCGAATACGTGGACACCGTCGTGACCTGCACGTGCGGCAACTCGTTCCACACCCGTTCCACGATCACCTCCGGCGAGATGCGCGTGGACGTGTGCTCGGCCTGCCACCCGTTCTACACGGGCAAGCAGAAGATCCTCGACACCGGCGGCCGCGTCGCCAAGTTCGAGGCTCGCTACGGCAAGCGCGTGCGTCCCTCCAAGTGAGGGTGAGCGGCTAGCTCGACGGCGGTGTCGTCGGCCTGACGGCTGGCGGCGCCGCCGCATTTTTAAACTCTGAGAAGGACAAGGATGTGGTGAATCGTGGCCTCGACGGATGAGCTTGGAGCCCTGGGCCCGCTGCTGGAGGAATACGCGCAGGTCGAGGCGCAGATGGCGGATCCGGCGACCCTCGCGAATCCGCAGTTGATGCGCCGAGTGGGTAGGCGATACGCCGAGCTCGGGCGCGTCAAGGCGGCGGCTGATCGACTGAGCGCGGCCTCCGGCGACCTCCAGGCGGCACGCGAGCTTGCAGCCGAGGACCGCTCGTTCGCCGAGGAGATCCCCGCCCTCGAGGAGGAAGAAGCCGCCGCGCACGAGGCCCTCGTCACGATCCTTGTCCCGCGCGACCCAGAGGATGCCATGGACGTCATCCTCGAGATCAAGGCCGGTGAGGGCGGAGAAGAATCCGCACTTTTTGCCTCCGACCTGGCGCGCATGTACGGGCGCTATGCCGAGGCGCACGGCTGGAGCGTCACCGAGTTGAGCGCGACCCACACGGAACTGGGTGGCTTCAAGGACATCACACTGGCGATCCGCGCGAAGGGCACTCCCGCCCCCGACGAGGGCGTGTGGGCTCACTTGAAGTACGAGGGTGGCGTCCACCGCGTCCAGCGCGTGCCCGTCACCGAATCGCAGGGGCGCATCCACACGAGCGCCGTCGGCGTGTTCGTCATGCCCGAGATCGAGGACGATGACGAGATCGTCATTGATCCGGGCGACCTGCGCATCGACGTCTACCGCTCCAGCGGTCCCGGCGGCCAGTCGGTCAACACGACGGACTCCGCCGTGCGCATCACCCACATTCCCTCCGGCATCGTCGTGTCGATGCAGAACGAGAAGTCCCAGCTGCAGAACAAGGAGGCGGCCCTGCGCGTGCTGGCCTCGCGCCTCGCGGCGGAGGCTCGCGCGAAGAGGGAGGCCGAGGCCTCGGCTCAGCGCCTCTCGCAGGTGCGCACCGTGGACCGATCCGAGCGTATCCGCACGTATAACTTCCCGGAGAACCGCATCGCGGACCACCGCACGGGCTTCAAGGCCCACAACCTCGACGCTGTCCTGTCGGGCGCGCTCGACGCCGTCATCGCATCGTTGCAGGAGGCCGACGAGGCCGAACGCCTGGCCGCCGCGGCAAACGCATGAGCGAGCAGACGATGGGGACGTGGGAGGTCGCTGCGGCACGCGCATGGGCGCGCACACGCCTAGACGAGGCCGGGGTCGCCTCCCCGGATGCTGACGTGCGTGAGCTCCTCGAGTGGGCGTGCGACGCCTCCTCGCAGTGGGCCCTGCCGACCCACCTCAATGAGGACCAGAAGGAGAAGTTCTGCGCCGGCGTGAGCGAGCGTGCCCTGCGCATCCCCCTCCAGCACGTCACCGGCCGGATGTATTTCCGGTCTCTCACCCTCCAGTCGGTCCCCGGCGTCTTCGTCGTGCGCCCCGAAACGGAGGTCCTTGCCGGGCTCGCCATCGACGAGGCCGCGGCGGTTGTGGCTGCCAGGGGCGAGGCCCGCGTCGTCGACCTGTGCACCGGCTCGGGAGCCATCGCCCTCGCAGTCGCCACCGAGTCCGCCTGCACCGAGGTCTGGGCCGTGGAAAAGGAACCCGATCCTTTCGCGCTTGCCTGCCTCAACCGCGACCGGGTCGGCGCCTGCGGCCTCCACCTCGTGCGCGGCGACGCCACGCACCCCGCGACGCTGGGCTTCCTCGACGGCCTCGTCGACGTCGTCGTCACGAATCCCCCCTACGTGCCCGCCGACGAGATGCCCACCCAGCCCGAGGCGGCCGCCGACCCCCACGCGGCCCTCTACGGTGGCAGCGCGGACGGAACCGAGATCCCCGTGCGGATCATGCTCCGCGCCCTCTCGCTGCTGCGCCCCGGAGGCCTGCTGCTCATGGAACATTCGCCCACGCAGGAGCGGGTGATGCGCGAGCACGCGGCGCGCGTCGGCATGGTTGAGATCGACACCGCTGCTGACCTGGCGGGCCGCAAACGCTTCCTGCGTGCACGCGCGCCCAAGTCCGCGCAATCAAGCGCTTCCATGACACAATAAACGTGATGAGTAGTGAGACCATCCGACGCGCAACCACGTCCCTGAACGCCGACGACCTGGCCGATGCCCGGTCCGCTCTGGCCCAGGGACGACTGCTCGTCGTGCCTACCGACACCGTCTACGGCATCGGCTGCGACGCTGCCAACCCCGACGCCGTCGCCGCCGTCCTCGCCGCCAAGGGGAGGGGACGCCAGATGCCCCCTCCCGTTCTCGTCGCCTCCATCGACGCCATCGACTCCCTGTGCGTGGACGTGCCCGACTATGCTCGCGCGCTCGCCCGCGCCTTCTGGCCCGGTGGGCTCACCCTCATCCTGCGTGCGCGCCCCGACCTCGGCTGGGATCTGGGGGAGACGGGCGGCACGATCGGAGTGCGCATGCCCGACCAGGGCGCCCTCCTCGACCTCTTGGCCGACGTCGGCCCCATGGCGGTGACCTCGGCGAACCTGACCGGACAGCCTCCTGCCACCACGGTCGACCAGGCCATCTCCTCCTTCGGGGACGCCGTCTCCCTCTACCTCGACGCCGGGCCCACTGTCGGTTCCACGGCCTCGTCCATCGTCGACTGCGCCCACGGCGCCCCGCGCGTTCTCCGCATGGGAACCATCAGCCTCGCCGACCTGAGCGAGGCCGCCGGCGTCGCGATCGAAACGCCGGGGGAGGGGCGCGCGTGAAGGTCTACCTGCTGCTCGCCGCCATCGCGATGGCGCTCACCATCATCCTCACCCCGGTCGTGCGCTGGACGTGCCTACGCTTCAACATCGTGCCGCCCCTGCGCGGACGCGACCTGCAAAAGAAACCCATCCCGCGACTCGGCGGCGTCGCCATGACGCTTGCCCTGATCATCACGATGCTGCTGGCCTCGCGCATCCCCTACATGGCGCCCCTGTTCACCGGGACCATCCCGTGGGCCGTCATGTCCGGAGCCGGAGCCATGTGCGTGCTCGGAATCATCGACGACATCATCGAGCTGGACTGGATGGCCAAACTCGGAGGACAGGTGCTCATCGCGGGGGGCATGGCCTTCGGCGGCGTCCAGCTCGCGTCCTTCCCGATCTTCGGCCTGACGCTCGGGTCCTCCCGCCTGTGGCTCTTCGTCTCCGTCTTCTTCATCGTCGGAATCATGAACGCCGTCAACTTCATCGACGGTCTCGACGGCCTGGCATCGGGCATGATCGCGATTGGAGCTGGGTCCTTCTTCGTCTACTCCTACATCATCACCCGTCTGATGGGCGCGGCCTCCTACGCGACAACCGCCAGCCTCATCGTCATCGCGCTGCTCGGCGTGTGCACGGGCTTCCTCTGGTTCAACTTCCACCCCTCCTCGATCATGATGGGCGGGGGAGCGGAGACCATGGGCCTCGTCCTGGGAGCCGCCGGCATCATCGTGACGGGCAAGATCGACCCGACGCTCCTGGGCCGTCAACAGATGATCGTCTCCGCACTGCCCCTCATCCTGCCGCTATCCGTCATCTTCATGCCGGTCCTCGACCTGGTCGTCACCTCGATTCGGCGCATGAGGCGAGGCAAGAGCCCCTTCGTGGCGGACCGCTCCCACTTCCACGACCGCCTCCTCGTCGCCGGTCACTCCCACCGCGGGGTCGTCGCGATTCTGTGGATGTGGACTGCGATCGTGTGTGTTCCTGCCGTCGGCCTGCTCGTCTTCGACTGGTGGGTCGTCGCCCTGGTCGCGCTCATCGCGTCCTCCGTCGGTGTCGCCATCACCACCCGTGAATTCCCCAAGGAAGAACGCTCGCAAGAGGAGCCCGCCGTATGACTTACATCCTCGCCCTCGCCATGGTGGCCGTGATCTGCGGGGCGCAGTGGTTTTTCACGTCCCGCGCGTTGCGCTCTCCCGCGCGATTCCTGGCGTGGGTCAGCGGCGGATACGTCGCCAAGATCGCCCTCCTCGCGGCGGGACTGTACGTGCCGAAGGCGCTCGGCATGAACGTGCGCCTCGCCGCAATCGCGACGATCGTCGCGATTATCGTGTCGTCGACAGTGGAGATGATCGTCGTCGCCCGCAGGCGCACGATGACCGTCGAGCCGAGGTCCACCACCGAGTAACTGCTGCGCGTGCCATGCACCCGCTGATCTGTATAGAATGGTTCGAGTTGCTTGCATCGCAACGGCACCAATGGAGTGACAATGAAGGAGGCACGTTCCGTGTCCAATAACGCGCCTGCTCGCCGCACCGCAGCGTCAAAGCCGCGCTGGTATTGGGTGAGCCTCGCGATCCTACTCCTGATCATCGCCGCGACCGCGTACCCGGCCTTCACCCAGCACCCCCACCAGCCTGCTCTGGAGGACTTCTTCCCCACGGTGATCTTTGGTGAAGGAACGTTCTTCGAGTTCAACCGCCTCACCCTCGCCCGCGTCGTCATGGGAGTCCTCGTGAGCGTCGTCCTCGTGGCGGTGGCTCGCAAGCCGAAGCTGGTTCCCACGCGCTCACAGATGGCCGTGGAAGCCATCGCAGGATACATCCGCGACAACGTCGCCCTCGACATGCTCGGTCCCAAGACCGGACGCAAGTTCTCCGGCTTCATCGGCTTCCTGTTCTTCGGCGTCCTGTCGATGAACATCGCCGGCATCATCCCCGGCATCAACATCGCGGCTTCCTCCGTCGTCGCAGTGCCGATGGTCTTCGCGCTCATCACCTACGTGACCTTCATCGGCGCCGGCATCGCCAAGCAGGGCATCGGAGGATTCTTCTCCTCCCAGCTCTTCCCGCCCGGCCTGCCCGTGCCCATGTACCTGTTGATCACGCCCATCGAGTTCCTCTCGAACTTCATCGTTCGTCCCGTCACGCTGACGCTGCGACTCCTGTGCAACATGATCTCCGGTCACCTCCTGCTGGGCATGACCTACTTCGGCACGGCGATCCTGCTCCACGAACTCTCTGTCCTGTCGGCCGCCTCCGCCCTGACCGGCGCGGCGATGTTCGTGATGACCGGCTTCGAGGTCTTCGTGGCCTTCCTGCAGGCCTACATCTTCACGATTCTGTCGACCGTGTACATCAAGCTTTCCATCGAACATCACTGACCCCCAACGCCATCCGGCGTTACTAACAGAAGGAAACCACTATGGGAACCGCAGCATTCGCCTACATCGGCTATGGCCTCGCCACCCTGGGACCCGGCCTCGGTATCGGCCTCATGGTCGGCAAGACCCAGGAAGCGACCGCCCGTCAGCCCGAGGTTGCCGGCCGTCTCTTCACCAACATGATCATCGGCGCCGGCATGGTCGAGGCCCTCGGCCTCATCGGCTTCGTTCTGCCGCTCATCGTTAAGTGATCGCCATGCACCAGATTGTCGCCGCTGCGGACCAGGAGGTCGGCGGCCTCGCCGTCATCCTGCCGCCGCTGTACGAGATTTTCTGGTCGGCTCTCGTCCTGCTCATCGTCCTGCTCCTCGTCGGACGCTACGCGCTGCCTCGCATCTACAAGACGATGGACGAGCGCGCTGCGAAGATCGAGGAGGGCCTTGGCGCCGCCGAGCAAGCGAAGGCCGACCAGGCCGCCGCTGCACGCGAGCGCGAGGAGATCATTCGCCAGGCCCATGCCGAGGCGCACACGATTCGTGAGCGCGCCAACGACGAGGCGAAGGCCATCGTGGCCGCCGCCCGCCAGGAGGCCACCGGTGAAGCGAACCGCATCCTGGAGGGTGCGCAGCGCCAGATTCTCGCCGAGAAGCAGGCCGCGCAGATCTCGCTTCGTTCCGAGGTGGGCCTGCTCGCCTCCGAGCTCGCCGAGAAGATCATCGGCGAGCAGCTCACCGACACGGCTCTGACCTCGCGCGTCGTCGATCGTTTCCTCGATGAGCTCGAGGCCGACAGCGAGCTGGTCGAGGAGAAGCGATGACCCAGATGCGCACGATCGAGTCCGTCCCCTTCGCGGGTGACCTCGCGGCGGCACTCGCCGTCCCCGGCACCGACGCGATGCGGGTCGCCGAAGACTTCTTCGGCCTGGCCGACCTGTTCAAGGAGAACGCCCGCCTCGGGCGTGCGCTGACTGACCCGGCGCGTTCGACCGCTGACAAGCGTTCCCTGGCCGCGCAGGCTTTCGCCTCGCACGTGACCGGCGCGACCATGACGGTCCTCAACGCGCTCGTCGCTGAGCACTGGCGCCGACCCGCCGACGTCACCGATACGCTCGAGGTTCTGGGTATCCTCGGCGTGCTCAACGCTGCGGGGGCGCACAGCGCACTCGACCAGGTCCGCGAGGAACTCTTCCAGGTGCGCTACTTCCTGGCGCACCACCGCGAGGTGCGCGTGCGCCTCTCTGATACCTCTAAGGGCAACTCCCACGAGCGCGGCGATATCGCCAGCAGGCTCTTCGCGCAGCGCGTCAGCGTCTGGACGATGCGCCTGCTGCGCCGCGCCGTCGGACGATCGAACCACGGTCGCCTCCTGCACAACCTGCGCAGGTACGCGCAGTGGGCGGCGACCATGCAGGATCGCCTCTTCGTGACGGTGGCCGTGGCCTCGCCCATGAGCCAGGCGCAGGTTGAGCGCCTGCGCGCGATTCTGACGAAGCGCTACGGCACGCCCATTGACCTGGCGATCTCGATCGACCCGGACATCGTCGGCGGTTTCCGCCTGCGCGCAGGCATGAGCGCCATCGACGCTTCGCTGGCCAGCCGAATCAGTGCAGCGCGCGACGCGATTGCCAGCTAGCACCTCTCGTACACACACTATTTTCTTTTACCTAGTTAGGAATCCTCATGGCTGACCTCAGCATCTCCCCGGAGGAAATCCGAGGAGCACTGGACTCCTTCATGGAGTCCTACCGTCCGGCGGACGTGGCCACCGAAGAGGTGGGTCACGTCATCGAAACGGCCGATGGTATCGCGCACGTCGAGGGCCTGCCCGGCACCATGGCGAACGAACTGCTGCGCTTCGAAGACGGGACGCTGGGCCTGGCCATGAACCTCGACCAGCGCGAGATCGGCGCCGTCGTCCTCGGTGACTTCGGCGGCATCGAAGAGGGCCAGGTCGTCCACCGCACTGGAGAGGTCCTCTCCGTGCCTGTCGGCGACGGCTACCTCGGTCGCACGGTCGACCCCCTGGGCCGCCCGATCGACGGCCTCGGCGAGATTACGGACCTCGAGGGGCGCCGCGCGCTCGAGCTGCAGGCCCCCGGCGTCATGATGCGTAAGAGCGTCCACGAGCCCCTCGCCACGGGCCTGAAGGCCATCGACTCGATGATCCCCGTCGGCCGCGGCCAGCGCCAGCTCATCATCGGTGACCGCAAGACCGGCAAGACGGCCATCGCCCTCGACACGATCCTCAACCAGCGCGACAACTGGAAGAGCGGCGACCCCAACAAGCAGGTGCGCTGCATCTACGTGGCGATCGGTCAGAAGGGCTCGACCATTGCCTCGGTGCGCTCCACGCTCGAGGACGCCGGCGCCATGGAGTACACGACCATCGTGGCCTCCCCGGCCTCGGACCCCGCCGGCTACAAGTACATGGCCCCCTACACCGGCTCGGCCATCGGCCAGCACTGGATGTACCAGGGCAAGCACGTCCTCATCGTCTTCGATGACCTGTCCAAGCAGGCCGAGGCCTACCGTGCGGTGTCGCTGCTGCTGCGTCGCCCGCCGGGGCGCGAGGCCTACCCGGGCGATGTCTTCTACCTGCACTCGCGCCTGCTGGAGCGCTGCGCGAAGCTGTCGGACGCCCTCGGCGGCGGCTCGATGACGGGCCTGCCGATCATCGAGACGAAGGCAAACGACGTGTCGGCCTATATTCCGACGAACGTCATTTCGATCACCGACGGCCAGATTTTCTTGCAGTCCGACCTGTTCAACGCGAACCAGCGTCCCGCCGTCGACGTGGGTATCTCGGTGTCTCGTGTCGGTGGCGCCGCGCAGCCCAAGGCCATGAAGAAGGTCGCCGGTACGCTCAAGCTCACCCTCGCGCAGTACCGCTCGATGGCCGCCTTCGCCATGTTCGCCTCCGACCTGGACGCCGCGACCCGCCGCCAGCTCACCCGCGGTGAGCGTCTCATGGAGCTGCTCAAGCAGCCCCAGTCGACGCCCTACGCCATGGAAGACCAGGTCGCCTCCATCTGGATGGGAACGAACGGCTACCTTGACGACATCGAGGTCTCCGACGTCCTGCGCTTCGAGCGCGGCCTGCTGGACCACCTTCACGCGAACTCCACCGTCCTGGACACCATTGCTGCAACCGGCGACCTGACCAAGGACACCGAAGAAGCCCTCAAGAACGCTGTCGAGGAGTTCCACCGCCAGTGGCTGAGCGCCGGGCGCGGCGTGAGCGACCTGGAAGAGGGTGAGGTCTCGGCGGAGCGCACCCGCGAGGAGATCTCGCGCGGCCGCACGAACGAGAAGGCCTAACCGATGGGCGGACAGCAGAGGATCTACAAGCAGCGCATCGCCTCGACGACGACGCTCGCGAAGGTCTTCCGCGCCATGGAGATGATCGCTGCGTCTCGTATTGGCGCGGCTAGGCGTGCTGCCACCGAGGCGGGGCCCTACGAGAAGGCCCTGACCCAGGCGGTCGCGGCGGTCGCGGTCCACACCGACCTCGATCACCCGCTGACGGAAGACCGCGAGGACACCCAGCGAGTCGCCATCCTGGTCGTGGCATCGGATCGTGGCATGGCGGGAGCCTACTCGGCGACCATTCTGCGTGAGTCGGAGAAGCTGATCGCCGACCTGGAGGCGGACGGCCGCGAGCCTGTGCTCTACACCTTCGGGCGCAGGGCGGCGGCGTACTTCCGCTTCCGTGGCGTCCCGATCGAGCGTGAGTGGGAGGGCGAATCGGATTCGCCGTCTGCCGACACCGCGCGCGACATCGCGCGCGTGCTCCTGGAACGATTCTTGGACGAGGACCCCGCGACTGGCGTTGGCGAGCTTCATCTCGTCTACACGCGCTTCAAGACGGTCATGAGCCAAGTTCCCGAGGTGCGCCAGATGCTGCCGCTGACGGTCGTGGACGCCCCCGAGTCCGACGAGGAGCGCACGGTCGAACGCGGCTACGCCGATGACCCGGCCTCGGCGCTGCCCGAGTACGAGTTCATTCCCTCGCCCGAGGCTGTCCTGGATACGCTGCTGCCTCTCTACGTCGAGGCGCGCATTCACAACGTCTTGCTTCAGTCGGCGGCGTCCGAACTGGCATCGCGCCAGCGCGCCATGCACACGGCGACGGACAACGCCCAGGAGCTGATCACGAAGTACACGCGTCTGGCGAACTCGGCCCGCCAGGCGGAAATTACCCAGGAAATCACCGAAATCGTGGGCGGGGCCGACGCTCTGGGCGCGAGCTGAGCCCTTCGAGACACGGAGTAAAATAATGACTGATACACCTGCAATCGCCGAGGGGCGCGTCGCCCGCGTCGTCGGCCCTGTCGTCGATGTCGAGTTTCCCCCGGACCGCATCCCGCCCCTGTACAACGCGCTGACGGTCGAGGTTAACCTCGCCGGCCAGGGCGAGGGCGAGTCGAGCTTCACGATGACCCTCGAGGTCGCCCAGCACCTCGGCGACAACCTCGTGCGGACGATCGCGCTCAAGCCCACGGACGGCCTCGTGCGCGGCGCCCCCGTCACCGACACCGGCGCCCCCATCTCCGTTCCCGTCGGTGACGTGACCAAGGGCCACGTCTTCAACGTGACCGGCGACGTGCTCAACCTCGAAGAGGGCGAGACCCTCGAGGTCACCGAGCGCTGGCCGATCCACCGCCAGCCCCCGGCCTTCGATCAGCTCGAGGCCCGCACCAAGATGTTCGAGACCGGCATCAAGGTTATCGACCTTTTGACCCCCTACGTCCAGGGCGGCAAGATCGGCCTCTTCGGTGGCGCGGGCGTCGGCAAGACCGTCCTTATCCAGGAGATGATCCAGCGCGTGGCACAGGACCACGGCGGCGTCTCCGTGTTCGCCGGCGTCGGCGAGCGTACCCGTGAGGGCAACGACCTGATCGGTGAAATGGAAGAGGCGGGCGTCTTCGACAAGACCGCCCTCGTGTTCGGCCAGATGGACGAGCCGCCGGGCACGCGTCTGCGCATCGCCCTGACCGGCCTGACGATGGCGGAGTACTTCCGCGATGTTCAGCACCAGGACGTGCTGCTGTTCATCGACAACATCTTCCGCTTCACCCAGGCGGGCTCCGAGGTCTCCACGCTGCTGGGCCGCATGCCCTCGGCCGTGGGTTATCAGCCCAACCTGGCTGACGAGATGGGCCAGCTCCAGGAGCGCATCACCTCCGCCGGTGGCCACTCGATCACCTCCCTGCAGGCGATTTACGTGCCCGCCGACGACTACACCGACCCGGCGCCGGCGACGACCTTCGCTCACCTGGATGCGACGACCGAGCTTTCCCGTGAGATCGCGGCCAAGGGCATTTACCCCGCCGTCGACCCGCTGGCTTCGTCCTCGCGCATCCTTGATCCGGCCCTGGTGGGTCGCGAGCACTACGACGTTGCCACGCACGTCAAGGCCATTTTGCAGAAGAACAAGGAACTGCAGGACATCATCGCCATCCTTGGCGTCGACGAGCTGAGCGAAGACGACAAGATCACGGTTGCACGTGCACGCCGCATCGAGCAGTTCCTCTCACAGAACATGTACATGGCCGAGAAGTTCACGGGTGTTCCCGGCTCGACCGTGCCGCTGTCGGAGACTATCGAGGCGTTTAAGCGCATCGCCGAAGGTCACTATGACGATGTTCCGGAGCAGGCGTTCTACAACTGCGGTGGCATCGACGACCTGGAGCGCAACGCCCACGAACTGGCCAAGGAAGCCTGATGGCATCGGGCAAGTCCTTGCAGGTGGAGGTCGTCTCTCACGAGGGACGACTGTGGCACGGCGCGGCGCTGTCGGTGCAGATCCCGACCGTTGACGGCAGCCTGGGTATTCTCCCGGGCCGCCAGCCGCTGCTCGCCCAGCTGGGCAGCGGCACCGTGACGGTCACGTGTTCCGGCGAGGTCGTGTCTTTCGAGGTCAGTGGGGGATTCGCCTCAATTGACTTGGACTTTGTCACGCTCGTCGCCGATAGCGCTACAGTGACAGCACAGTAGGTTGACGAGACGCGAGGAGGACCTCATGACCCTGATCCATGGTGCGATGTGGTGTGCGGTTCTCCTCGCGTGCGTTGGAGTGATCCTGTGGGCGTACATGAATGTTCGCGCCCGCAGGATCACGTCGCGTTTGGGGGCCTTCCGCTGCTGGTCGCGCCCTGACTATCACGCGGGATGGACCGCCGGTATCGGCGTGTACGGCGTCGACGAACTGTCGTGGTATCGGCTCGTCGGCATGTCCTTTACACCGGTCTACTCGATCCCTCGCCGCGGGATGGAGGTTTCCGCGCCGATCTCGCACACCGCCGATGGGGCGATGGTTGAGGTTCGCCTGGCCTATGGTGAGCATCGTTACGAGGTCGCCGTGGAACGCCTGACATATAACGGGTTAGTGTCCTGGGTGGAGTCGGGTCCTCCTCGCCGCCCGTGAGTGGGATTGGTAAGCTCACGGGGTGCGTATTGTTATTGCTTCTTGCACCGTTGATTATTCCGGTCGTCTGAGCGCCCACCTTGACCCCGCGAAGCGCGTCATCATGCTCAAGGGTGATGGCTCGGTTCTTATCCATTCCGAGGGCGGCTCCTACAAGCCTCTGAACTGGATGACGGCGCCGTGTACGGTCACCGTCGGGGAGCCTTCGGAGGACGAGGAGGGCGTGGAGGCCGTGTGGACGGTGCAGGCCGATAAGACGGACGACAAGCTGATCATTCGTATTCACGAGGTGTTCGCGGACGTCAGCGAGGATCTGGGTGTGGACCCCGGCCTCGTGAAGGACGGAGTGGAGGCGCACCTGCAGGAGCTGCTGGCCGAGCAGGTTCCGCAGATTTTCGGAGAGGGCTGGGAGCTGGTGCGTCGCGAGTTCCCCACGCCCGTGGGTCCCGTGGATCTCATGGTGCGCGACGCCGACGGCAACCATGTCGCGATCGAGGTGAAGCGTCGCGGCGGCATTGACGGCGTCGAACAGCTGACGCGCTATCTGTCGTTGCTGGGACGCGACGCGCTCCTGGGTGACGTGACGGGTATTTTCGCCGCTCAGGAGATCACGAAGCAGGCGCGCACCCTCGCGGAGGACCGCGGGATTCGTTGCGTGGTCCTGGACTACGACGCGATGCGCGGGGTGGATGACCCCGAGTCTCGACTGTTCTGATGGACGCATCCAAGAGGGTGAGCCTGGGGAGAATTATCGCCCAAGGACTCGTACCTGCGACCGCAGCGCGCTCACCGCTGGATGCCGTTGAGAATCTGGCGGCGCTGCAAGGCCAGCAGGCCAGCGCGATCCCGTGGGCGATTGGCGTGCGCTGCCAGGGCGCGTCGCGCGCCGACATTGAGGATTCGTTCGCGCGAGGTGAATTGGTTCGGTCCTGGCCGATGCGTGGCACCGTGCACGTCACGAGCGGGCGCGACCACCACTGGCTGCGTCGCTTGCTGCGCCATCGACGTGCGGCGTGGGAACGCCAGGCGGTTGCCCTGGGCCTCGATGATGCGAGTGTCGAGCGTGCTGCTCAGGTGGCGTGCGAGCTGCTGGAGGCGTCGCCGATGGGGGTGAGCCGAGGGGAGCTGGTTGAGGCGTGGGCGCGCAGCGGGATCGACACGGTGACGGCCTCTTCCTCCGGTGCGGGCCTGCGTCGTCGCCACCTCGTGATGCGCCTGCACATGGACGGGCTGGTGACCTCGGGTCCCGTGCGAGGGGGAGAACACCTGATCGTCGACGCTCGCCCGCTGCCCGGAGCCCCGGGAGTAGCGAAGGGGGAGTCGGGGCACGAGGAGGCCCTCGCGGTGCTGGCCGCGCGCTACGCCTGGGGGCACGGTCCCATCGACGAGGCCGACTTGGCCAGGTGGACCGGGTTGACCGTGACGGAGGCGCGTCGGGCGATGGCCGGCGCGCGCGAGGCGGGGGAGAGCATGGGCTTTCCCCTGGCAGAGTTCGACGGTGCTCTGGCGCGTGCCGATCTTAGTGATCTCGTGGAAGAGTGCCGCGCCGAGGCGGAGGCTATGCACGCTCTCCCTTCATTCGACGAGCTGCACGTGGGCTACAAGGACCGCTCCTGCCTGACTGACGACGCCCTCGAGGCCCTGATCTGCCCGGCGAAGAACGGCATGTTTCGCCCGATCGCTGTCGAGGGCGGTCGGGTGGTGGCCGTGTTGGCTCCCGGGCGTCAGGTCGTGGTGGCCCCGGGATGCCAGTCCCAGGAAGAGTCGGCGCGGCGTGCGTTCGACGAATGGGAGAAATGGTTGTCTAAGACACAGCGATGAAGTGTCAGGTGTGCCACAATGTTGGCATGACTGATTCTGTGTTGCGCGGCCGTCTTGTCCTGGAGGATTCCATCGTCGAGGATGGAATCATCGAGATCGACGGCTTGACCATTTCCCGTGTATGTCCCGCGTCCGACTACGAGGGCGAGCTGCCCGAGCCCACCGATTCGACGTTCCTCCCCGGCCTCGTCGATGTGCATTGCCACGGCGGTGGCGGGGAGTCCTTCCCCAACGCCGAGACTGCCGAGGCGGCCCTCGTCGCCGTCAAGGAGCATCGCCGCCACGGGACGACAACCCTTGTCGCCTCCTGCGTGACGGCCTCGGCCGAGGTACTGCGAGCGCGTGCCAAGACCCTGGCGGAGCTGGCGCTCGCCGGAGAGATCGCGGGCATCCACTTCGAGGGCCCCTTCGTCTCCCACGAGCGCTGCGGCGCCCAGGACCCGACCTACATCATCGACCCGGACGCGCAGCTCACGCGCACCCTCATCGACGACTGCCAGGGATACGCGCTGTCGATGACGCTGGCCCCCGAGAAGCCCGGCGCCTACGGCCCCGGATCGGTGGCCGAGGCCCTCATCGACGGGGGAGCGGTGCCCTCCTGGGGCCACACCGACTCGAATTCGACGAAGGCCCGCGAGGCCTTGGAATACTCGCGCGAGCGTTTCGCGCAGGTCGCCACGAAGCGCGGCCCACGTGCGACCATCACGCACCTGTTCAACGGCATGCGCCCGCTTCACCACCGCGACACCGGTCCGATCGCCGAGTTCCTCTCCGATGCCGCGCGCGGCGGCGCTGTCGCCGAGCTGATCTGCGACTCCATTCACGTGTCCCCCTCGCTGGTGCGCGACGTGTACGAGATGGTGGGTCGCGAGCACGTCGTCTTCATCACGGATGCGATGGCGGCGGCAGGCATGGCCGACGGCGAATATACGCTCGGCCCCCAGGACGTCATCGTCAAGGACGGTGTCGCGCGCCTGGCGCAGGGCAACGCCATTGCGGGCGGCACGGCGCATCTGATGGATTGCGTGCGCGTGGCCGTTACCCGCGGGGGCATTCCCCTGGTCGACGCGGTCTACATGGCTTCCGCTCAGGGAGCCGCGATCCTCGGCGATGACACCGTCGGTGCTCTTGCGCCCGGTAAGAAGGCCGACATCGTCGAGGTCGGCGAGGACCTGCACGTGCGCCGCGTCTGGCGACGTGGCACTGTGGTTGCGTGAGAGGTAAACGAAGCAAGAAACGACCGTGGGGCGAGGCGCGTCCGCTGCAGATGGACCGCCTCGCCTCCGTGCCGCGCACGGAACGTGGGCCGGATGGAGGCGACTATCAGGTGCGGCGCCTTCCCAGCGCCGCCAAGGAGTACACTTGCCCCGCCTGCCTGCGACCCATCCCAGTCGGAACCGCGCACATCGTCGCGTGGCCGGAGGAAGCCCCCTTCGGTTTGCCGCAGGGGGTCGAGGGGCGCCGACACTGGCATTCGGAGTGCTGGCGACGGGGGCTGCGGCCCCTGTGACGAGAGATGTGATGTATCACTGCCCCGCGTGCACATGTGCCTGTTCACAGTGTTTGCACGTAAAGTGGGGTCTGAAGAATGCCCGCAGTGTGGGCGTTGGACCTGAGGAGCAACCGTGGAACTCTTGAAGCGATACGTGGCGGCATCGTCGATGGGCGCTGTCGCACTCGTATGCGTCCTTGTCGGGCTGCTCGGCGTGACCGTCCTGCGGCCGCCGACGCAGCAGGTGTCGTCGGTGGATTCGGCGACCGACCTGATCATGACGCGTGACAACGTGTTGTCGATCGTCAAGGATGACGTCAAGGTCACCGCGACCTCGAAGTCGGGCGCGCCCGTGACGCTCGTGATCGGCACCTCGCAGGACGCGAAGGGGTGGATCGGCAATGCCGCCTACACCGAGGTCATCGGCATTGAGGCAGATCGCAACAAGCTCAAGGCCGAATCCCACGCGGCGAACGGAACGGGCCTGGTGAACCCGAACGTCAGCTCGCAGCCGGGCAGCCAGTCGGGCGCGCACAGCAACGCGCAGTCGGGCGTGCAGTCCGGCGCCGAGCCTATCGCCGACCCGACGTCCGCGCAGCTGACGGATCAGCTGGCGAAATCCCCGATGTGGTTCAAGCAGGAGAGCGGCGCGGGCTCCGTGTCCATCGACCTGGAGAACGTGCCCAGCGGCCGCTCTGCCGTTGCCGCCTCCGCGGGCGGCCCCGACGACCTGACGCTGACGCTGACCTGGAAGGTCGAACAGACCAACATGCTGGCGATCATCGCCTTCCTGGCGGCCTGCGTGTTTGCCCTCATCGCCCTCGCGCTTTTCCTCACCCGCTGGCAGCTCCTCCGCCTGCGCAAGATTCGCGCCCAGCGCATTGAGGAGCGCCGGAAGGCCGACTCTCTCGAGACCTCGTCGATCAACTCCGCCGAGGTGGCCGAGCGCATCGCGGCTGCCCGCGAGTCCGGCCCGGCTTCCGCGCCCGCTCCTGCCGTGGACGAGGCAGCGGAGGCCGATAGCGCCAAGGAACAGGTTGAGGAACCCGTCGCGGAGAACGCCGCCGAGAACCCCGAGGAGTACGCCGAGGATACGTCGCGTAACTCTGTGTGGGGTGCCGCCGCATTCGCCGCGACCCCGGACCAGGCACTCGCCTCCGCCCCCTCGGCTGAAGACACCGCCATTCGTGAGGCCATCGTCGTCGAGCCGGATACCGAGCCCGTGGTGCGCGAGTCAATCGTCGGCGTGCCCGCCCCCGATTACAGCGAGCCCTCCGCGCCGCAGGAGTACGTGCCCGACCCGATGACCGACACCTTCGAGCGCCGCGGCCGCCATGGCCTCGACAATGGGCCCGTCGATGAGGATCCGCCCGAGCGCGCGACGACCGACACCGGCGTCATCGACCTGTCTGGCATTCGCGGAGGACGCACGCTCCCGTCCCGCCGCGCTCTGCGCGAGGCCCGTAACAAGGGCGAAGAGGTCGTTGTCGTCGACGGTCAGGAATTCAACACCGGCCTGATCCCGATCACCCGCCCGCGCAGCGCCGAGGAGCAGGTCCCCGCACCAGCCCCCGCGCCCACGTCTGCTCCCGACGACGACGCGTCGGCGACCGGAGGCTGGACCTCGATCATGTCCGGCTGGCTCAAGGACCGTCAGGGAGGACAGCAGTGAAACGACGGACCCTCGCGGCGGCCAGCGCCGCCCTGTTGATGGCATCCGCGCTCGGCGTGAGCGCCTGCTCCAGCGAAATCGTCGCCCAGTCGGGCTCCGGTGCGCAGAGTACGGCAAATCTTGACCTTGAGCGCATTTCGTCGGTGCTGGCGGACGTCGGCGGTGCCATGGCGAGCGCGGACGCCTCCCTCAACGCCTCCGATCTCGGCGACAAGGTGACCAACGGCGCCCTCGAGACCCGCACCGCTCAGTACGCACTGGCCACCGCCACGGGTCAGGCGCCGTCGACCCTCGACTTCGAACCCACGTCGCTGGCGATCACGAACTCAGACTCCTGGCCTCGCGCAATCTTCAACATTTCGAACGGCTCCTCCACGGCGCTGCCCGTGCTCCAGGTCTACGTGCAAGACTCGGCGCGTTCGGACTACAGGCTGACGAACTACGCGCGCCTGCTCGGCGGCACCCAGCTGACGCTGCCCCCCGTGGGCACAGGTTCCGCCTACGTGACGGGCGACTCCGAGGGCTTCACCGTGAGCCCCGATGCCGCGCTCACGCAGTACATCACGATGCTGAACTCGGGTACCCAGGACACCAGCCAGTTCGTCGCAGACGAGTTTACGAAGCAGACCCTCCAGCAAGTCACCGACCTGAACTCCTCGGTCAGCGCCGCTGGCTCCGTCACGATGGCGGCCACCGCCACGGACTACCCGATTTCTGGCCTGGTTCTGCAGGACGGCTCCGCGCTGGTCGCCGCGAATCTGAAGTACACGCTGACCTATCAGCGCACGGTCGCCGGCTCCACGATGAACCTGGGCGGCACGACCGCATCGCTCAGCAAGGACGGCACGACGGTCGAGGGCACGGCGACGGTCGACTACATCGAAACCGTCATCATGCGGATCCCCTCCCAGAAGGCGGGCGGCAACGTGCAGATCGTCGGTGGCGACCGATCCATCGTCAAGGTCGCCCTCGATTCTTCGTCCAGCCCGGGCTGATTTTCACCCGTAGCGCACACGTCGTCCCCGCGCCCAGTGGCGTGGGGACGACGCATATCATCGTTGTGGATAACAACGCTTTCGCGAGAGGAACACTATGAACACGCCAGAGCCCCGCAGCGGCGCCCCCGAGGCGGCCGTCACCCCCGCAGACTCACACGGGGCCATCGACCTGTCGGCCCGTGCCGCGGCCCCCGCTCCCGAGGAGAGCGCCGCGCCCGCGGGGGAGGGTTTGCACATTCCGCTCATCACCTCCACCGACGAGGCCGGCTTCCAGGACGTCATGTCGACGTCGCAGGCCGTTCCCGTCATCCTGGTCATGTGGTCGTCGCGCTCGCTCGAATCGAAGCCGACGCTGGCCATGCTGGAGGATGTCGCGCGCGAGCACGCGGGTGCCTTCCAGCTCGTCGAGGTGGATATCGACAAGGCCCCCCAAATCGCCCAGGCGTTCCAGATCCAGGCGGTGCCCACTGTCGTCGCGCTCGTCGGTGGGCGCCCGGTTCCGCTCTTCCAGGGCAGCGCCGGCAAGGACCAGGTGGTCCCCGTCGTCTCCCAGATTCTCGAGGCCGCCGCCCAGATGGGGGTCACGGCTCGCATCGCCGTGGCCGCCGAGGACACGGTTGCTCCGATCCCGCCCGAGCACGAGGCCCCCCTGGCCGCCGAGGAGGAGGGACGCCTCGACGAGGCGATCGCCCTGTGGGAGCGGGTCGTCGAGCTCAATCCTCGCGACGAGGACGCCAAGTCGCACCTGTCGCGCGTCCGTTTCGCCGCCCGCGCCTACGGTGACCACGATGCGAGCGACCCGGCAGCCCGCGCCGACGCGCTCTTCGCGGCCGGCGACGCGCAAGCTGCCTTCGACGTGCTGCTCGAGCTTCTCGCGGCGACAACGGACGCGGAGGAGCGTGACGCGCTGCGCCTGCGTCTCCTCGACCTCTTCCGGGTCGCGGGCTCGTCCCCCGAAGTCTCCAAGGCACGCACGCGCCTGGCGATGCTTCTCATGTGACAGTGTGCGCGACGCGGCTTCGAGCTGCGCCGCACACGCAACGACACGAGGCCGGAGCAGGAATCCCTGCCCCGGCCTCGTCGCACGAGCCTATGGCGTGTCAGCGCACCTGAGAGGCGGGCACCAGCCACACGGCGCCCAGCGGCGGCACGCGCAGCTGAGCGGAGACCGGGCGGCCGTTCCACGGGGTGTCCTCGGCGATGATCGGACCGACGTTGACGACGCCGGAACCGCCGAACTCCTCGGCGTCCGTGTTCAGGATCTCGACCCACTCGCCGCCGAAGGGCAGGCCCACGCGGTAGCCCTCATGCGGGTTGCCCGCGAAGTTCGAGACGCACACGACGACCTCGCGGTTGCCCTCGGCGTCGGCCCCCTTACGCAGGTAGGAGATCAGGTTGTGATCGCCGTCGGAGGCGTCGATCCACTCGAAGCCCGTGTAGTCGTCATCCCACATGGCGGGGGAGGAGGTGTAGATCGCGTTGAGGCGCTCCACCAGGGCCGCGACGCCCGCGTGCCCCTCCTGGTCCAGCAGCCACCAGTCGAGAGAGTAGGACTCGTTCCACTCCTGCTCCTGGCCGATCTCCTGACCCATGAAGAGGAGCTGCTTGCCCGGGTGGCTCCACTGGTAGGCGTACAGAGAACGCAGGCCAGCCAGGCGCTGCCACTTGTCGCCGGGCATCTTGGAGATGATGGAGCCCTTGCCGTGAACGACCTCGTCGTGGGACAGAGGCAGCACGTAGTTCTCGGAGAAGGCGTACACGAGCGAGAAGGTGAGCTCGCCGTGGTGCCAGCGGCGGTTGACCGGATCCTCGCTCAGGTAGCGCAGGGTGTCGTTCATCCAGCCCATGTTCCACTTCATGCCGTAGCCGAGGCCGCCGCCCGAGGTCGGTGCGGTCACGCCCGGCCACGCCGTGGATTCCTCGGCGATCATGACGATGCCGGGGTGACGACGATACGCGGTCGCGTTCGCCTCCTGGATGAAGTCAATGGCCTCCAGGTTCTCGCGGCCACCGTACTGGTTGGGACGCCACTGGCCGTCCTTACGCGAGTAATCCAGGTAGAGCATTGAGGCAACGGCGTCGACGCGCAGGCCGTCGACGTGGAAGTCCTCCAGCCAGTACAGGGCGTTGGCGACCAGGAAGTTGCGCACCTCGCGGCGGCCGAAGTTGAAGACGTAGGTGCCCCAGTCGGGGTGCTCGCCGCGCAGCGGGTCCGGATCCTCGTACAGCGGGGTGCCGTCGAAGCGGGCCAGGGCGAAGTCGTCCTTGGGGAAGTGGGCGGGCACCCAGTCCAGGATGACACCGATGCCCTCGCGATGGAAGGCGTCCACCAGGTAGCGGAAGTCGTCCGGCGTGCCGTAGCGCGAGGAGGGGGCGTAGTAGGAGGTCACCTGGTAGCCCCAGGAGCCGCCGAAGGGGTGCTCGGCCAGCGGCATGAACTCCACGTGCGTGAAGCCCATCTGCTTGACGTAGGGCACCAGCTCGTCGGCCAGCTCGCGGTAGCCCAGGCCCTGACGCCAAGAGCCCGCGTGGACCTCGTAGATGGACATGGGGCCGCTGTGGGGGTTGCGATCCTTGCGGGTCGACATCCACTCGTCGTCCGTCCACTCGTGGAAGTAGTCGGTGACGACCGAGGCCGTGGCCGGGGGGATCTCGGTGGCGCGGGCCAGCGGGTCGGCCTTCTGGAACCAGTTGCCGCCGGGGCCCTGGATCTCGAACTTGTAGCGGGCACCCACGCCGACGTCGGGTACGAAGATCTCCCAGATGCCGGAGGAACCCAGCGACCGCATGGAGGTAGCCACGCCGTCCCAGAAGTTGAACTCGCCGACGACGCGCACGGCGCGCGCGTTGGGCGCCCACACGGCGAAGGCCGTACCGGTGGTCTCGCCCATCTCATCGGTGTAGGTCTTCACATGGGCTCCGAGGACGCGCCACAAGTTCTCATGGCGGCCCTCAGAGATGAGGTAGGTGTCCATCTCGCCCAGGGTGGGCAGGTAGCGGTAGGGGTCGTCGCGCAGCGTCGTGTCCTCACCGTAGGTGACGGACACGCGGTAGGGGGGAATCTCCTTGCCGGGCAGAGCCGCAACCCAAATGCCGCCGCGCTCGTGGGTCGCCGCGTAGGCTCCGGACGGGGTAACCACGTCGACCGCGTCGGCGAGGCGCGCGATGACGCGGATCGTCACGCCCGTGTCGCTCAGGTGAGCGCCGAGCACGGAGTGCGGCGAGTAGTAGGAGCCTGAGGCAACGGCGTCGAGAATGTCGTCATTGACCGGGATCGGCGTTAGTTCGCAGCTCATGGATTGTCCTTACTCCAGATTGTGTGAACCGCTTAGTTCACTGTCGTGTTAGTAGTCTATCGGTTGACCGGCAAAATTGGGAGCCGGGTCTCATCGAGGTGGTTAATGTGTGCGTGGCGGTCCCGCGCGGCACGCGCTGCTCCGAGCGGGACCACCACCGTCAGGCCTGCGACCAGGGCGAGGAGTGGGCGGGCTCGACCTTGAAGACGTGGCCGATGCGTGTCACGGGGGACAGGGACACCCAGTTGGATGAACCCCACACGTAGGAGTGCCCGTCGAGCTCATCGACGACCGTGATGTTGCCGCCGGGGGTGGCCAGGCCCATCTCCGTCAGGTCCAGCTCGACCGAAGCATCCACGCCGTTGTGCGGATCCAGGGAAATCACGCAGATGACGGTGTCGGGGTTGCCGTCCTCGGTGAACTTTCCGGGCACCTGGCGCGAGAACGCGATGAGGCGATCCGAGGAGGTGGGGTGGATGCGGATCTGGTGGAGCTGGCGCAGCGCGGGGTGCTTGGCGCGCGCGGCGTTGAGCAGCGTGAAGAGCCGCGAGATGCCGATGGCGTCGGCGTCCTCCCACCGGCGCGGACGGTACTCGTACTTCTCGTTGTCGTTGGGCTCCTGGAAGGTGCCACGCGGCTCGTTTTCGACGAACTCGTAGCCCGAATAAATGCCCCACGTGGGGGCACCGAGCGCGGCGAGCATCGCACGGATCGCGAAGATGGCAGTGCCGCCGTCCCACATCTGCGGGGTGAGGATGTCGTGCGTGGTCGGCCAGAAGGCGGGACGCATGAGGTGCGCCGTCTCCCGAGAAATCTGAAGAAGGTATTCCTCGATCTCCTGCTTGTACGTCCTCCACGCGAAGTAGGTGTAGGACTGGTCGAAGCCGATCGCGCCGAGGGTGCGCATCATGGCGGGGCGCGTGAAGGCCTCGGCCAGGAAGAGCGTGCCCGGGTACTGGGCTTTGATGTCGGCGAGCAGGCGCTCCCAGAACGGGATGGGCTTGGTGTGGGGGTTGTCGACGCGGAAGATCGTCACGCCGTGGTGGATCCACAGTTCGATGACGTCGCGGACGGCCTGGTAGATGCCCTCGGGATCGTTGTCGAAGTTCAGGGGGTAGATGTCCTGATACTTCTTCGGGGGGTTTTCCGCGTAGGCGATGGTGCCGTCTGCGCGGGTCGTGAACCACTCGGGGTGGTCCTTGACCCACGGGTGGTCGGGTGAGCACTGGAGGGCCAGGTCGAGGGCGACCTCCATGCCCAGGCCTCGGGCGCGCTCGACGAAGCGGTCGAAATCGTTGAAGTCGCCCAGGTCCGGGTGGATGGCGTCGTGGCCGCCTTCGGGCGAGCCGATGCCGTAGGGGGATCCGGGGTCGCCGGGTGCTGCGGTTAGCGCGTTGTTCTTGCCCTTACGGAAGGTCGTGCCGATCGGGTGAATGGGGGTCAGGTAGACGACGTCGAAGCCCATGCCCGCGATGCGCGGCAGGTCGTCGGCGGCGCGCTCGAGGGTGCCCGAGACCCAGGTGCCGTCGGGGTTCTGGTAGGCGCCTGCCGAGCGCGGGAAGATTTCGTACCACGCGCCGGCCAGCGCCTTGGTGCGGGCCACGTCGAGTGGGTAGACGCGCGAGGAGTCGAGGAGGTCGCGCAGCGGGTGATCGCGGAAGACCAGGCGGATGCGCGAGGAGATGCCAGCGGAGAGACGCTGCTGGGGGGAGTGACTGTTGTCGCGCAGGCGGCGTGCAGCGTCGAAGAGCGCCTCGATGTCCGAGGTCGGGGGCTCTTGCTGGGTCGGGTTGTGCAAGGCGATGCCGGCGGCCGCGCGTTCCATGAGGCGGGCGCCCTCCTCGAGCATGAGCTCGACGTCGATGCCGGCTCCGACTTTGACGGCGGCGTCGTGGCGCCAGGTGGCGTAGGGGTCGGACCAGGAGTCGATGCGGAAGGACCAGGCGCCGGGGGTGTCGGCGGCGACCCAGGCCTCGTAGCGGTCCAGGCCGGGGGCAATGTCGACCATGCGGGTGCGGGAGTATTCACCTCCGTCCGGGCGTAGCAGGACGGCCTCGGCGGCGAATGCGTCGTGTCCTTCGCGGAAAACGGTCGCACGAATGGGGAAAGGCTCGCCTTCGGTCGCCTTGGCGGGAAGTGTTCCGTCTTCGATGACGGGGAACACTTCAATGATCGGGATACGGGGCAACAGTTTCTCGCTCACATATCCAACCCTAACGTATGGACCGACCAGCTGATAGGCGAAGATCACACCACGGAATGTGACCGATCTCCCATGGTGTGGTGATGGGGCGTGTGGAGGAACGACAGAGCCCCTGGCTGGCAAAAAAGAGAGGGGCGGCATCCGAGTGATTCGGATGCCGCCCCGCTGGAAGACGTGAGATGAGACGTCAGTGACCGCTGTTGAGTCCTGCGAAGATCGCCGCTCCGAAAAGGACGTAGAGGATGACCGTCGCCACGAGGGCGATGATCTCCCAGGCGAAGACGGCGCGCGCGAAGTTACGCTTCGACGGCGCGGCGCCGGAGCCGAAGGCGAGCACCAGCAGGTAGATGAAGCCGATCACCGGGATGCCGCACACGAGAAGGGTGAGCATCCACGAGCCGACGGACTCGTCGGGACGTTCGGGGAATTGATTGTAGGCCATAGTTGTCTCCAATGACGCAGTGGGTGATGGGTTAGTAGACCATCTGCATGGCGGTGCGAACCTCGGACAGGGTCTGATCGGCCTGTTCGCCCGCGCGCTCGTTACCGGCATGCAGGATGGACAGCAGGTAGTCCTCGTTGGCGATGAGCTCGGCGCGGCGAGACCGCAGGGGAGCGAGCATCTCGTTGAGGGACTCGGTGACGAGGGCCTTGAGGGTGCCCGCGCCCGCGTCGCCGATGCGGTCGGCGATCGCCTCGGGGGCCTCGCCCGTCGCCAGGGAAGCTAGCATGAGGAGGTTCGAGACCTCGGGACGCCCCTCCGGATCGAAGGTAATGCGGCGCTGCGCGTCCGTCTTCGCCTTCTTGAGGATCTTCGCGGTCTCGTCGGCGCTCATGCGCAGCTCGATCGTGTTGCCGCGCGACTTGGACATCTTCTGCCCGTCGGTGCCCAGCAGCAGGGGGACCTCGGACAGGAGGGCCTCGGGGCGGGGGAACACGGGGCGCTCAGGGGTGGCGCGGCCGTAGCGCTTGTCGAAACGCTGGGCGATCAGGCGAGCCTGCTCTAGGTGGGGGAGCTGATCCTGGCCCACGGGCACGATGTTGGCCTTGCAGAAGAGGATGTCGGCGGCCTGGTGGACCGGGTAGGTCAGCATCAGGCCCGTCATCGCGCGGCCCTCCGTGGCCTCCAGCTCGGCCTTCACGGTCGGGTTGCGGTGGAGCTCGGATTCGGTGACGAGCGAGAGGAAGGGCAGCATGAGCTGGTTGAGGGCCGGCACCGCCGAGTGGTTGAAAATCGTCGAGCGCTCCGGGTCGATGCCCGCGGCCAGGTAGTCGGCGACGAGGCCGAGGACGCGCTCGCGAATCGGGCCCACGCCGTCGCGGTCGGTGATCACCTGGTAGTCAGCGACCAGAACCCAGGTCTCAACCCCGCGGTTCTGCAGCAGCACGCGGTTGCGCAGCGTGCCGAAGTAGTGGCCCAGGTGGAGGTGGCCCGTGGGGCGGTCACCCGTGAGGATGCGGAAACGCGAGGGGTCCTGGTCGATCGCCAGGTCGATCTCGGCGCTGCGGGCCTTCGAGCGGGCCAGCGAGGCATCGGAGGTTGCTGTTTCCAGGGCATCTTCACTGCGAGTCATGCATTGATCCTAACGGGTGTGTGGGAGGAAAGAAAAACGCGAAGTGCGTCAGTTTTCGGGCTGGAAGGCAATGTCGGAGAGGAGAATCGTCACGGACAGCGCCTCGATCGTGAGTGTGGAACGCGGGGTGACGTGCTCGACCTCAAGGGAGATATCGGAGGGATCAAGCAAGGAGCCGACCCCTCCGTCTCCGGGGGTCTCCCACACGGTGGAGTAAGCGATGAGCCAGTCCAGATCGTGGCCTTCCGGCAGGGTGACCTGCGCGTCGTCGAGGTTCGCGTTGATGATGATGAGGGCGTCGTGGTCGCCCCACTTGACGCCGGAACGCAGCATCTGGAAGGTGCGGTGACGCGAGTCCGTCCACCCGTAGTCCGGCATCGGCGTGCCCTGGGCGGTGTACCACGACAGGTCGGGGAGCGTATCGCCGCCGTAGGGCTGACCGGTTGCGAAGCTGTCGGGGCGCAGCACGGGGTGCGCCTTGCGCAGGGTGATCAGCCAGGAGACGGCGTCGATCTGCGCCTGCTGAGCCTCGGCGAGGTCCCAGTCGACCCATGAGATCGGGCCGTCTTGGCAGTAGGCGTTGTTGTTGCCGTTCTGGGTGCGCCCGAACTCGTCACCGCCCGTGAGCATCGGCGTGCCCGAGGAGACGAACATGGTGGCCAGGATGTTGCGCTGCGAGCGTGCCCGCAGGCGCGCGATCGGCATGTTAGTGAGGATCGCGTAGGGGGTGGCTGCGTCCGGGTGGGTGGCGCCTGAGGCCAGCGTGCCCTCGAGGCCATGGTTCCACGAACGGTTGTCGTCCGAGCCGTCGCGGTTGTTCTCGAGATTGTCCTTGTTGTGCTTGCGGTCGTAGGCGGTCAGGTCCGCCAGGGTGAAGCCGTCGTGCGCGGTCACGAAGTTGATGGAGGCGCGCGGGCCCCTCAGGCGTCCAAGGCCGTGCTCGAACACGTCCTGGGAGCCGGACAGGCGGGTCGCCAGGTCGTTGGGGCCGGAGACGACGTGGCCCGAGGCCTGGGCGCGCACGTCCGCGAGCCAGAAGTTACGCAGGGCACCGCGGTAGTGATCGTTCCATTCGGAGAAAGGCACCGGGAAGTTGCCGGTCTGCCAGCCGCCCGGGCCCACGTCCCAGGGCTCGGCGATGAGCTTGGTGTGGGCCAGGATGTCGTCGGTGGCCATCGCGATGAGGAGCGGGTGCATCGGGCTGAAGCCGGTGGAGAAACGCCCGAGCGTGGCCGCCAGGTCGAAGCGGAATCCGTCCACGCCCATGTCGCGCGCCCAGTAGCGCAGCGAGTCCAGCACCATCTGGATGGTCTTGGGGTGGTCCATGTTCATCGTGTTGCCGGTGCCGGTCACGTCGATGGTTTGGACGGGGCGCGAGGAGGTGTGGCGGTAGTACATGTCGGAGTCCAGGCCTCGCCACGACAGGGAGGGGCCGGCGTCGCCGCCCTCGCACGTGTGGTTGTAGACGACGTCGAGGATGACCTCGATGCCGGCCTTGTGCAGGAGGGAGACCATGCCGCGGAACTCGTCGACGACGGCCTGGGCGCCGGCTGCGCGCGACTCGGCGGTCGCGTAGGAGGGTTCGGGGGTGAAGAAGGACAGCGTCGAGTAGCCCCAGTAGTTCGTCAGGCCGCGCTCGGTGAGGAAAGGTTCGTCGCACTTGGCGTGGATGGGCAGCAGCTCCACGGCGCTCACCCCCAGGTCCTTGAGGTAGGAGACCGAGGCCGGGTGCGCCAGGCCCGCGTAGGTGCCGCGCAGAGGCTCGGGAACGCCGGGCATGTTCTTGGTGAAGCCCTTGACGTGGATCTCGTAGATCACGGTCGTTTCCCACGGTGTCTGGGGCTTGGGGATGATCGGGAACGAGGGCTCGACCACGACCGAGCGCGGCATGTAGGGAGCGGAATCGATGGGGGAGCGATGCATCGGGTATTCCGACGGGTACAGATCCTCGTCCACGCAGTGCGCGTAGACGCCGGGCTTCATGTCGACGACACCGTCGAGGCCTCGACCGTAGGGGTCGAGCAGGAGCTTGTGGGAGTTAAAGAACTTGCCGCCGTCGGGATCCCACGTGCCGTGTGCGCGGAAACCGTATCGCGTGCCCGCGCCGTAGCCCGGGATGTGGCCGTGCCACACGCCCGTCTTGGGGCCCATGAGGGCATAGCGCGTCTCAGCCCCGGCCTCGTCGAAGATGCACATGTCCACGCCGGAGGCGCCGCGGGCGATCACCGCCACGTCGAGGCCGTCGCCCGCAGGGTGGACACCCAGACGGGTGGGCAGCGGGTTGGGTTCGGTGACGCGCCTTGTGGGTGTGTGGGACGAGCCGGATCGCTCGGACATATTAGGGGTGCCTCTTCTTGCTGAATGACGGATAGAGTCATTGCCTCGCGGATAACGCTAACTCCCATCATACGGGACCGTGAACAGGCTGGTCGGATTGGTGGGATGAAAGACCTATGAGGAGACGCACGTGGGCGGCAGTTGATTCGTGCTCGAGTGTGGGTTGCACCTGTGGTGTGCGACGGTGAGGTGACACTCATATGGGCGAGCCGCGAGGAATGTGGCACGCTAGAAGCCATGAGAATTGTCGTGTGTGTGAAGCATGTCCCGGACATGCAGTCCGAACGCCGTTTTGAGGGCGGCCGCCTGGTGCGCGGTGAGGACGATGTGCTCAACGAGCTGGACGAAAACGCCATTGAGGCAGCCGTCCAGATCAAAGAAGCCGAGGAAGACGCCGGCCGCGAGGCCGAGGTCATCGCCCTGACGATGGGACCCGAGGACGCTGAGGACGCGCTCATGCGTGCCCTGCAGATGGGCGCGGACCGCGCCTTCTTAGTCTCCGACGAGTTCCTCGAGGGCTCCGACGTCATCACGACCGCGTCGGTGCTTTCCGTCGCGATCGCGAAGGTCAGCGAAGAATGTGGCCCCGTCGACCTGGTCATCACCGGCATGGCGTCGCTGGACGCGATGACCTCCATGCTGCCCGGCGCCCTGGCCGCCAAGGCACACATGCCGCTGCTGGGCCTGGCCCGTACCCTGAGCGTCGCGGACGGCGTCGTCACGATTGAGCGCTCCGTTGACGGCTACACCGAGACGCTGCGCGCCGCGCTGCCCGCCGTCGTCTCCGTGACCGACCAGATCAACGAGCCTCGTTACCCGGCCTTCGCCGCGATGAAGGCCGCCCGCAAGAAACCCCTCGACCAGTGGGGTATTGACGACCTCGTCGAGGTTCCCGGTGGCGAGGCCCTCGTCATGCGCCGTGCGCTGACCTCCGTGACTTTCAGCGAGGAGAACGTGCGCGACGGTTCCGGCACGATCATTCAGGACGCTGGCGAGGGCGGGCGCGCGCTGGCCGACTACATTCTTTCGGTGGTGAAGTGATATGACGCAGCAGATGAGTTCCCCGATCCTCGTCCTGGCAGACCAGTCCGGGGCGCACCTGACTTCTCTGGCTCGCCAGGCGCTCACGCTGGCGGCGTCCCTGACCTCCGGTGACGTGGTGGCTCTTTCCGTGGCAGCCGCCCCCGACGAGGCCGCGCTGGCCGAGCTGGGTGCGACCCGCCTCCTGCACGCGGACCTGGGTCCCTCCGGTCATTCCTCGGTGGTTGCCTCCGATGCGGTCATCGCCGCGCTGGGCACCGACTCGTTCGGCCTGGTGCTGCTGTGCTCCGACTACCGTGGTCGTGAGATCGCCGGGCGCGTCGCCGCCCTGACCGAGGCCGGCGTCATCTCTGGTGCCGCCTCCGTTTCCTTCGACGGAGGCGTCCTCCAGGTCGGTAAGACCGCTCTGGGTGGCTCCTGGTCGATGGGCATCGTGCTCGAGGGCCAGACCCCCATCGTTGGCATCTCCTCCGGAATCATCGACGAGGCCCCCGTCGTCTCGCCCGTCTCCCTGACCCCCGAGCCCCTCGCGGTTGAGCTGAGCCCCGAGGCCAGCGCGGTCGAAGTGGTTTCCAGCGTGGCCGACGAAGAGGAGGGCGTGTCCCTGACCGACGCCTCGACCGTCGTGTGCGGTGGCCGCGGCGTGGACGGCGATTTTGGGCTGGTTCAGTCCCTCGCGGACGTCCTCGGCGGAGCCGTGGGCGCGACCCGCGTTGCCTGCGACGAGGGCTGGGCACCCCGTAGCGAACAGATCGGCCAGACCGGCCTGACCGTCACCCCCAACCTCTACATCGGCCTGGGCGTGTCTGGCGCCATTCACCACACGGTGGGCATGCAGTCCGCCGCCCACATCCTTGCCGTGTGCGACGACCCGGATGCCCCGATCTTCGAGATCGCGGACTTTGGCGTGGTCGGTGACGTGAGCGAGGTCGTCCCTGCCGCCCTGGCGATCATCGAGGAGGCGCGCTCCCAGGCGTGAGTGTCTACCTCGACCACGCGGCCACGACGCCGCTGCGCGAGTGCGCGCTCGACGCGTGGACGCGCGTCCAGCGTGATCTGGCCCAGTCCCCCGGCAATCCCGCCGCTCTCCACTTCGGAGGGCGGCGGGCCCGTCGCATGCTTGACGACGCGCGCGAACAGGTCGCTGAGGCCTTGGGGGCCGACATTCACGAGGTCGTCTTCACCTCCGGCGCCACCGAATCCGACGCGCTGGGTGTCGTGGCGGCAGCCCGGGGCGCACGCGCGCGCGAGGAGTCCCGTGCCCTCATCGTCGTCTCGGGCGTCGAGCACGATGCCGTTGCCCACCAGCGTGAGGTCGTGTGCCGTGACGGGTTTGACTGGGAGGTTCTGCCGGTGGATGCCGGCGGCCTGTCGGTGCTACCCGTGGTTTCAGGTCACGACGCGCCGCCGTCGTGGGACGGTCGCCTCGCGGTCGCCTCCATGGCCCTCGTGTCCTCCGAGATCGGCACCATTCAGCCGGTCGCCGACTGTGTTGTGCTCGCGCACCGGGCCGGCGGCCTCGTCCACAGCGATGCGGCCCAGGCCCTGTCGACCGTGGACGTCTCCTTTGCGGGCCTCGGACTGGACCTCATGAGCGTCGGCGGTCACAAGATCGGAGCCCCCGCCGGGATCGGTGCGCTGCTCGTTCGGCGCGGCATCCCGATGGTGACCGACCGCCCGGGAGGCGGACACGAGCGCTCGATCCGTTCGGGAACCCCCGACGTCGCGGGCGCGTGCGCCCTCGCCGCCGCGCTCACCGAGGTCGTCTCCGAGCGCGCCGCTTTCGCTGCCCGCGCGGCCGACCTGCGTGCTCACCTGTTGGCCCACCTGCCCGACGGTGTGTCCCCGACGGTGGGGGAGTCGGCCTCGTGCCCGGCGATTATCCACCTGTCTCTGCCCACCGCCCGCCCTGAGGCCGTCCTTATGGCCTTCGACATGGCCGGCATCGCGGTGTCCGCCGGGTCCGCGTGCCACGCGGGTGTCACCCGCCCCTCCGATATCGTCATGGCGATGGGGCGCACCGAAGAGCAGGCTCTCGGAGTCCTGCGTGTCTCCCTCGGACGTGAGACGACCCGCGACGATATCGATGCCTTCCTGTCCGCCCTGCCCGCCGCGATGCGTGCGGGCGCAGCCCTGGACGGCATCGCGCACGTCCGCAACGAACGAAACGAGGAGCGCTGAGCATGCGAGTCCTGGCAGCACTGTCCGGCGGCGTGGACTCCGCCGTCGCCGCCGCGAAAGCCGTCGAGGCTGGACACGAGGTGGTCGGGGTCCACATGGCCCTGTCCTCCCAGCCGCAGGAGTGTCGAATCGGCTCACGCGGATGCTGTTCCATCGAGGACGCCGGGGATGCCGCCCGCGCCGCCGAGATCATCGGCATCCCCTTTTACGTGTGGGACCTGGCGAGCGAATTCGAGCAAACTGTCATCACCGACTTCGTCGAGCAGTACCGGGCCGGGCGCACCCCCAACCCGTGCGTGCGCTGCAACGAGTTCGTGAAGTTCCGTGAGCTCGCCGCCCGCGCTCGCGCCCTCGGCTTCGACGCGGTGTGCACCGGCCACTACGCGGCCATCGTGGATGGGGCGACCGGCCCCGAGTTGCACCGCGGCGCCGATAACCTCAAAGACCAGTCCTACGTGCTGGCCGTCATGGGACCCGAGGAACTGACCCGCGTCGTCCTGCCGCTCGGCGACGCGCCCAACAAGGCGTGGGTGCGCGCCGAGGCGGAGCGCCTGGGCCTGGGCGTGTCCAACAAGCCGGACTCCTACGACATCTGCTTCATCCCCGATGGGGACACGCAGGGCTTCCTGCGCGCCCACCTGGGTGCCTCCGAGGGCGACATCGTCACCCCCGACGGCGAGGTGCTCGGCCGCCACGAGGGCTACTGGAACTACACGGTGGGCCAGCGCAAGGGCTTGGGCATCGGCTCGCCAGCCCCCGATGGCCGCCCCCGTTACGTCCTCGAGACCAGGCCCGAGACTAACCAGGTCGTGGTCGGCGCTTCCGAGCTGCTGTCCATCTCTCGCATCACGGCGACGGACGCCGTGTGGTTGGCCCGCGACGACGACGGGTCGGAGGCAACCAACCTCTTCGTGCAGCTGCGCGCGCACGGCACACCCATTCCCGTCGCGTCGCTGTCGCGGGACCAGGACGCTGGGACCATCAGCGTCGTGCTCGAGGGGAGCGCGCGTGGGGTGGCCCGGGGCCAGTCGATGGTCGTTTACCGGGGGAGTCGAGTGCTCGGCGAGGGGACCATCAACGCGACCGCGCTGACGTGAGCCTGCGCCGGCCTCGTGCCCGCGCGCGTTCGGACGTGGCCGCGCCCATCCGCTAGACTTGGGTGCGCGCGCGAGTGGCGGAATTGGCAGACGCGCTGGATTTAGGTTCCAGTGTCTTTGACGTGTGGGTTCGAGTCCCATCTCGCGCACAATGTTCGAACCGGGTCGCCCAGGGACAGTGGCGGTCGATACACTGTGGTCATGAGCGCTTTGGAGATTGGCCACAAGGCCCCTGACTTTACCGTCCAAACCACCCAGGGGACCCTGTCCCTGTCGGATCTGCTCGCTGCTTCCTCGCGCGGCGTCGTCGTGTACTTCTACCCGAAAGCCTCGACGCCGGGTTGCACGAAGGAGGCCTGCGATTTTAGAGATTCGCTCGCCTCGCTGCAGGCAGCGGGCTACTCCGTCATCGGGGTGTCTGCTGATTCGATGGCCGCCCTCGAGCGTTTTACGGAGAAGCAGTCCCTGACCTTCCCGCTTGCCTCCGACCCGGATCATGAGATTCTCGAGGCCTGGGGCGCGTGGGGCGAGAAGAAGAACTACGGGCGCACCTATGTCGGTATCATCCGCTCGACCGTGGTCGTCAGCCCCGACGGCACGGTGGCTCTGGCCCAGTACAACGTCAAGGCGACCGGTCACGTCGCGCGCCTGCGCAAGACTCTCGGGATTGACTAACCCTGTTGCTTCCTGAGTAATCGACAAGTATGCTTGTTCGACAAGTGCAAGTGTTTTGTTGATGGAGGGGCTATGAAGGCAGCAACGCCGGACGCGTATCGAGTCGATGCAGGCGCGGACACTCGCGACTATCCCGGCGGCGTCGCCACGCGATTGAGCGAACAACCCACTCTGCCGGGACGCTACTCGGGTCCGGCGGCCCCTACCTCGGTCGATACCGCCCCGACGCCCGTCATCCGTCGCACACGCACGCACGCTCCCACCCCCAAACCTGCAACCGTGGTGGAAGGCCCGCGGGCGGGCGCCATCGCCCCCGCAGTCGAGCGCACCGTCATCGCCGTC
>NZ_ALIY01000014.1:0-40605 GCF_000283035.1 Actinomyces sp. ICM58 | reverse complement strand
CTGGCGGCGGGCGAACGATCTGTGTTCTGGCCGGCGGGGTACTCAATCCTTATCCTGCGTGTCACACCGAGGATTTCCGCGCGATCATCGACAGGGGCGGGCTGATCGTCTCGGAGGTTGCTCCCACCGCCCGTCCCGCGAAGTGGCGTTTTCTGACTCGCAACAGGCTGATCGCCGGGTGGAGCGCGGCCACCATCGTCGTCGAGGCCGGGGCTCGTTCGGGCGCTCTGGCCACGGCCAGGTGGGCGATGGGGTGCGGACGCGAGCTCGGTGCCGTGCCCGGGGCGGTGGATGCGCCCATGTCGGTGGGCTGCCTCGAACTGGCCAGGAACGGCGCGACGATCATTCGCGATGGCCGCGACGCCGCGGAACTGGCGGGCCCCATCGGGGCGGAGGATGTCGCCCCGCTCTTCGGGATGCCGGTCGAGCGAGATCACGGCATCGCCGCCCTGCCCCCGGTGGCGCGTCGCGTGTGGGAAGCGCTTCCGGCACGCGCGTGTGCGGATGTGTCCGCAATCTGCGTCAGTGCTGGGCTCGGCCGCGAGGAGGTGAGCCGTGCGCTGATGGACTTGGCCGTGGCTGGATTGGTCACCAGTTCCACCCGCGGGTGGGCACGCAGGGAGGGCGGGGACGCCGTAGGATGACGGCATGATCGAGAGCGTGGGGGACCAGTGGGGTGAGTATCTGCGACTGAGCCGCCGCATGAGCGAGCACACCATCGACGCCTACCTGGGGGACCTGCGAGCGCTCCTGGACTACGTGGGGCTTCGATGGGACGCGCCCGCCGGCGAGTTCGGCCAGGCGCTCACGCACCGCTCCATCCGCTCGTGGCTGGCCCACACGCTGGCCAGCGGGGGAGCACGCTCGACCATCGCGCGCCACACGGCGGCTATCCGCAATTTCACGGCGTGGGCCGTGCGCGAGGAGATCCTGGCGAACGACCCGGCCGCGGCGCTGACGAGCCCACGCGCGGATCAACGTCTTCCCACTCCCCTGGATGAGTCCGAGGCCCGCACCCTCATGAACCTGGCCCGCGCTGAGGCGGTGGACGGGAGTGCCGCGCAGATGCGCGCTTGGGCGATTCTCGAGCTCACCTACGCGTGCGGCCTGCGAGTGTCCGAAGTGTGTGCCCTCGACGTGTCCTCACTCAACCGTGAGGCTCTGACCGTGCGCGTGCTCGGCAAAGGAAATAAGGAACGCGTCGTGCCCTACGGCCCGCCGGCGCGCGAGGCACTCGACCACTGGCTGGTCCGAGGCCGTCCGCAGTTGGTCGCCCAATCCAGTGGCGAGGCCCTGTTTCTCGGCGACCGCGGGGGGCGCATTGATCCTCGCGTTGTGCGCTCGATGGTCCATCGGCTGGCCGCCAAGGCAGGAGTACACGACGTCGCCCCCCACGGGCTGCGCCACTCGACGGCGACCCATCTCCTGCAAGGCGGCGCGGATCTGCGCGCCGTGCAGGAGATGCTCGGCCACGCCTCCTTGTCCACGACGCAGCGCTACACGCACGTGGACACCGCTCGCCTGAGCGCCATCTATCAACGTGCTCACCCTCGCGCCTGAGGCCTCCTCTGGCGCTACCCGTCCCAGGGGAGGAGACGAGGCCGCCCCACCGTCAGGCGGATCGGGTCGATATATGCGGTCGGGCCCGTCTTCGCTCCCCAGTGCAGGGTGTCCGATCCCTCCTCGACGACCCCGATGACCTGCCCCGCGGTCACGGCCTGCCCTGCTGATACGCTCGGCGTGACTGGCAGATAGGTGGACCATACCGCGCGGCCGCGCACGTCGTGCCGAACAGACACGACCTGGCGACCGCCGACCTGGCCTGCGAAGGTCACCGTCCCGTTGGCGCACGCGTAGACCGGCGAGCCGGACGGATAGGAGAGGGTGACCCCCCGTCTGCCGGGCAGCCAGTCGTGGGCGGGAGGAGCGAAGGAGGTGACGACGGGCACGGGGGAGCCGCTGGGCCACTGCCAGAGTTTGCTGCTCTCCGTGCCGCCTGCTGGCGGAGCCAGGAGGGCGAGCACTATGGCGCCGAGGAGCAGTGCGAGAGCAGCGAGAGAACGCTCGGCGTGAAGCGGACGGTGATTCATACGTCCACGATGTGCCCGGGACCCCTGTGCGATCCAGTCGACGTTGTTGTCCTGTGCATGGCGCCCCGAACGCGCAGACCCCTGTGGATAATGCGGCGTCGGCGCGAGAGAGGCTCGTCACCCTGTGGATGGCCACCCAGGCCTCGTCGATGAACGTGAAAGTCGGCACACTCACACCCTCCACGTCCCGGAGGGTAGTGGGTCCATGAGGTAAGATAGCCGGGCACTTGCCTTGTGCAGGTGACTTCGCGTGCCATTTATCGCGACCTACGGGAGACCGCCAGGGTAGCGAGGCGCGGCGGCTTCGGTCCCTTTGGGGATGGTCGCCGGTCATGGCACCAGGGTACGCACCGCGTACAGCAAACCGATAACCCGGGGGAAACCCCACTGATCACTCGCGACTTGCGGGGAAAGGACGAACCATGGCAGTCGTTACCATGCGTCAGCTCCTCGAGTCCGGTGTCCACTTCGGCCACCAGACTCGCCGTTGGAACCCGAAGATGAAGCGCTTCATCCTCACCGAGCGCAACGGTATCTACATCATCGACCTGCAGCAGACCATCGCTGACATCGACATCGCCTTCGATTTCGTGAAGCAGACCGTCGCCCACGGAGGCACCCTGCTCTTCGTCGGCACCAAGAAGCAGGCCCAGGAAGCCGTGGCCGAGCAGGCCCAGCGCGTCGGCATGCCCTACGTGAACCACCGTTGGCTCGGCGGCATGCTCACCAACTTCTCGACCGTTGCCACCCGTCTGCAGCGCCTGAAGGAACTCGAGCAGATCGACTTCGACGACGTGGCCTCTTCCGGTCACACCAAGAAGGAACTGCTCATGATGCGCCGCGAGAAGGACAAGCTGTCCCGCACGCTCGGCGGCATCCGCGACATGGCCAAGGTTCCCTCGGCCGTGTGGATCGTCGATCCCAAGAAGGAGCACCTCGCGGTCTCCGAGGCTCGCAAGCTGCACATCCCGATCGTCGCCATCCTCGACACCAACGCTGATCCGGACGAGGTCGACTACCGCATCCCCGGCAACGATGACGCCATCCGCGCCGTCGCGCTGCTCACCCGCGTGATCGCCGACGCCGTCGCCGAGGGCCTCATCGCTCGCTCCGACGTGCGCAAGGGCAAGGGCGAAGAGACGGCTGCTGAGCCGCTGGCTGAGTGGGAGCGCGAGCTCCTCGAGGGCGAGATTCAGGCCGACGAGTCCGCCGCCGCAGCTGAGGCCGCCGAAGCCCCCAAGCAGGACTGAACTTTTAACTGAGAGGAATCATCCGATGGCGAATTTCACCGCTGCAGATGTGAAGGCGCTGCGTGAGCAGACCGGCGCCGGCATGATGGATGTCAAGAAGGCTCTGACCGAGGCCGACGGCGACGCCGAGAAGGCTCTCGAGATCATCCGCCTGAAGGGCCTGAAGTCCCTGTCCAAGCGCGAGGGCCGCCAGGCCTCCGCCGGCCTGCTGGCCGCGCAGACCGACGGCACCGTCGGCGTGCTGGTCGAGGTCAACTCCGAGACGGACTTCGTCGCGAAGAACCAGAAGTTCATCGACTTCTCCAACGAGGTCCTGGCCGCCGCCGTTGCCTCCGGCGCCGCCGACCTGGACGCGCTGCTCGCCGCCCCCATGGGCGAGGGCACCGTCAAGGACCGCCTGGACGCTTTCGCCGCGATCATCGGCGAGAAGCTGCAGGTTGGCCGCATCGTGCGCGTTGAGGGCGACAACGTCGACCTTTACCTGCACCAGACCAGCCCGGACCTGCCCCCGCAGGTTGGCGTCTTCGTCGTGACTGACGCTGCCGGCAAGGCCGTTGCCCACGACATCGCGATGCACGTCGCCGCCTACATGCCCGCTTACCTCAACCGCGAGTCGGTTCCCGCCGACGTGCTCGAGAAGGAGCGCGCCACCCTCGAGAAGATCACCCTCGAGGAGGGCAAGCCCGCCAACATCGTTCCCAAGATCGTTGAGGGCCGCCTGAACGCGTTCTACAAGGACAACTGCCTCGTTGACCAGGCCTACGCCCGTGACCCCTCGAAGTCCGTCGGCCAGATCCTCAAGGAGGCCGGTGCCACGGTCACCAACTTCGTGCGCGTGCACGTGGGTGCCTGATTCGGTCTGTGCGTCAGCTTGCTGACAGTTGGGAGCGGCTCCGCCTAACGGCGGGGCCGCTTCCCTTTTACCAGGTAGTATGGTTCCTAACCGTTCCGCCCATCCCGGGCCGTCATAAAGGAGAAGCGTCATGTCGACGAAGCGCCGCGTTTTGCTCAAGCTTTCCGGAGAGGCGTTTGGAGGTGGGTCTATCGGCTTGGACCCCAAGGTCGTCCGCAATATTGCTGAGCAGGTGGCGAGCGCCGTGCGCGAGGGCGTGCAGGTTGCGATTGTCGTCGGTGGTGGCAACTTCTTCCGCGGCGCCCAGCTGGCTCGTGAGGGCCTGGAGCGTTCCCGCGCCGACTACATGGGTATGCTTGGTACCGTCATGAACGCTCTGGCCCTCCAGGACTTCATCGACCAGTCGGGGATTCCCGCACGCGTTCAGACGGCCATCACGATGGCCCAGGTCGCTGAACCGTATCTGCCGCTGCGGGCGATCCGTCACCTGGAGAAGGGGCGCGTCGTCGTGTTCGGCGCCGGTGCAGGCCTGCCCTATTTCTCGACCGACACCGTCTCGGCGCAGCGCGCGCTTGAGATTCACTGTGACGAGCTCCTGGTGGCGAAGAACGGCGTGGACGGCGTCTACGACGACGATCCGAACAAGAACCCCAACGCGCATCGTTTCGACTCGCTGACCTATTCGGAGGCGCTGCGCCGCGACCTGAAGGTGATCGACGGCTCGGCGCTGGCGCTGTGCCGCGAGAATGGCCTGACCACTCGCATCTTCGGCATGGGTGGGGAAGGCGCGGTCACGCGCGCGCTCATGGGCGCTGAAATCGGTACCCTAGTGACGGCGTGATATAACCTTCACAGACCACTGACGTTAAGGAGCACATAGTGATCGACGATATTCTCCTCGAAGCCGAGGACAAGATGGACAAGGCCGTCGAGGCTGCCCGCCATGAGTTCACGAACATCCGCACGGGGCGCGCGACGTCTTCGATGTTCGAGCAGCTGCTGGTGGACTACTACGGCGCGCCCACCCCGATGCAGCAGCTCGCGAGCTTCCAGATTCCCGAGGCGCGCACGGTGCTGATTTCCCCCTTCGACCGCACGGCGACGCAGGAGATTATCCGCACGCTGCGCGAGTCCGACCTGGGCGTGAACCCCACGGACGACGGCAACATTGTTCGTGTCGTGCTGCCTGCGCTGACCGAGGAACGCCGCAAGGAGTACGTCAAGCAGGCTAAGAGCAAGGCTGAGGATGGTCGTGTCTCCGTGCGCGGCGTGCGCCGCAAGGCCAAGGATCAGCTGGATCGCCTCAAGAAGGATGGCGAGGCGTCCGAGGACGACGTCGATCGCGCAGAGAAGAACCTTGATTCGATGACGAAGGCTCACACGGAGCAGATCGACAAGATGCTCGCGACGAAGGAAAGCGAACTGCTGACGATCTGATGGCGTCAACGGATTCTTCACTGCTGGCTCGTATCTTTTCCCCGGGCCCCACGCGCGACAATCATCCAGCGAGTGGGGCGACGGGGAAGGCGGGTCGTAACCTTCCGCAGGCGATCACGACGGCGGTTGTCCTCATCGTTGCCGTCGCGGTCCCCCTGTTTACCTCGCTTCCGGCGTTTGTCGGCGTCATCGGCTTCGTGTGTCTCGTTGGTATCTGGGAGCTGGCCGGCGCTTTTGCGCGCATGGGCATCACGCTCACCGTGACACCGCTGTACGTGGGCGCGATCGGCATGATCACGTGTGCGTGGTGGCTGGGCAGCGAGGGCACGCTCTTCGCGCTGTATATCACGGTCTTCGTGTGCGCTGCGTGGAGGCTGCTCGACCGGCGGCAGGAGTCGCGGATGAGTGACGTCGTCTCCTCGACGTTCACGGCCGTCTACGTGCCCTTCTTGGCCTCTTTCGTCGTACTAATGCTCGCGGCGTGGCGCGATCCGTGGGTGTTTGTCGTCTTTGAGCTGATGGTCATCGCGAACGATACGGGCGGGTGGGCTGCCGGTGTCTTGTTCGGCAAGCATGCCATGGCGCCGGCTCTGTCTCCGAAGAAGTCGTGGGAGGGCTTCGCTGGTTCCGCGGCTACGGCGGTCGGTGTCGGTTGCGTGGGGCTGTGGCTGCTGGGTGCCGCCTGGTGGTGGGGCATCGTCGCCGGTGTTTCGATCGCGTTCGTGGGCACGATGGGTGACCTGACCGAGTCGCTGATTAAGCGCGAGTCGGGCCTCAAAGACATGTCCCACATCCTGCCCGGGCACGGTGGCGTTCTGGACCGGGTGGACGCGCTGCTGATGAGCGCGCCGGTCGCCTACTTCATCTTCGCGTGGGCGCTGCCCGGTATTTCTTGGGAGTCGAGCCATTGAGCCTCACGACTAAGACAGGACGCGGGGCGCAGGTTCGCTCCCGCGAGGAGGCCACGGCCTCGGCGCAGCGTCTCCACGGTGCGCGCCGAGAGGTGCGCCCGAGCGATCAGCCGCCGGAGGGGGCGACGCATAAGGACGCGAAGCCCGTCCTGTCCTTCACCGCTCGGCGCCGGGGCAAGGCGCCCGCGCATTTGGCTGATTTCGACGCGGCCGGGCGCAAGCAGGTGCTCAAGGACCTGGGGCTGCCCGCATTCCGTGCGGATCAGCTCTCGCGCCACTACTTCACGCACTTCGAGGCCGACCCTGAGCGCATGAGTGACATTCCGGCTGGCATGCGCGCCCAGGTGAGCGAGGCTCTCCTGCCGACGCTCGTATCGAAGGTCGTCTCGTTGGAGGCGGACGGCGGCCGCACGATCAAGGACCTGTGGCGGCTGTACGACGGGGCCCAGGTGGAGTCGGTGCTCATGCGCTACCCGCAGCGCACCACCCTGTGCGTGTCCTCGCAGGCCGGTTGCGGCATGGCGTGTCCGTTCTGTGCGACGGGTCAGATGGGCCTGACTCGTAACCTGTCGACGGCGGAAATCGTCGATCAGGTCCGCTACGCGCAGGCGGCATGCCGAGATGGAGCGCTCGCCGGTGGACCCACGACGCTGTCGAACGTCGTGTTCATGGGAATGGGTGAGCCGCTGGCCAATTACAAGACGGTGATCGGCGCCCTGCATCGCCTCATCGATCCCGCGCCAGAGGGTTTCGGTATGAGCGCGCGCAATATTACCGTCTCCACGGTCGGCCTGGTTCCCGCGATTAAGAAGCTCGCGGGGGAGGGGATGCCGGTGACGCTCGCGGTGTCGCTGCATGCTCCCGACGACGATCTGCGTGATGAGCTCATTCCGATCAACTCGCGCTGGAAGGTCGGGGAGCTCCTGGATGCTGCCCGCGCCTACTTCCTGGCAACGGGACGGCGCGTGTCGATCGAGTACGCGCTCATCAAGGACATGAACGATCAGGAGTGGCGCGCCCAGCTTCTGGCAGACGAGCTCAACAAACGAGGCCATGGCTGGGTTCACGTGAACCCGATCCCCCTGAACCCGACGCCGGGATCGATTTGGACGGCGTCTACGAAGCATGCCCAGGATGCGTTCGTCAAGCGCTTGCGCGACAACGGAATTGCGACGTCGATTCGCGATACCCGGGGTTCTGACATCGACGGCGCGTGCGGTCAGCTGGCCACGGCGGTTTCCGAGGGGCGCAGGTCCGCCGGTGAGGAGCACGCGTGAGGACGAACGATTTTTCGCGCACGTTCTTGCGCGAGGGCTACGACATGAGCGAGGTGCGCGCATTCCTCGCCGATGTGGAGCGCACAATCAGGGGGCAGGCGAGCGAGCCGGATCAGATCGTGACCGCCCGCAAGGCTGAGGAGATAGAGTTTTCCGTCAAGTTCCGTGGCTTCAACATGGACCAGGTGGACGCCGAGATCGATCGCTTGATCGGCGTGTTGAGGGGGCTTGATCGCGACCGCGAGTGGGCGGCCCAGCGTGAGGGCGAGGCCGGCGAGGAAGTGTCGGCTGCGCACGCGCACGAGCCCGCCCCGGCCTCGTTGACCGACTCGCGCAGCGGCCCCGAAGCGCCGGCAGTTCCTTCCGCAGTCTCTCAGGTGCCCGCAATTCCTTCCGCAGTCTCTCAGGCGCCCGCCGCCTCCGACATCTGGCCAATCGCCCCTGAGACGCGTATACCCCGGGCGGATTCTGGTGACGTGCTGGTGTCCCCGGAGCCGCCAGAAGCACTCGTTGTCCCCGCGCCGACCGTAGACGCGAGCGCGCCCGTGGCCACCGATAGCCTCGACGTCGACCGCATGCTCGATCGCCTCGCGGCCGATCCGCCCATCCAGACGGTCGTGGACCAGGTGGCCGCCGAGTTCGGCACCCAGGAGGCCGTCGATGAGATTCTTCGTTCCATGACTCAGAGTAAGGAGCAATGATGACTGAGTTCCCTAAGGTTGGTTTCTTCTCCAAGGGATACCACCGCGGACAGGTCGATGCGTTCTTTGAGGATGCGCGTCGCGCGTACGAGGGGGGTCTACCTCCCGAGCAGTTCAGCGCGGAACAGGTGCGCCTGGCGACCTTTGAGCTGAAGAACCGGGGCTACAACATCGAGGCCGTCGACGCCGCTATGAACCGCCTGGAGGCTGCGTTCGTTAAGCGTGACCGCGCCGATTCCGTGGCCGCCGAGGGCGAGGCCGCGTGGTACGACCGCGTCGCGGACCGCGCGACGACCCTGTATCCGCGCCTCCAGCGCCCCCGCGGTGAGCGTTTCGCCCACCCGAGCAGCGGGCGGGGCTACGACTGCGAGGCCGTGGATGATCTGCTTGATCGTATCGCCGCCTACTTCGACGAGGCCGGGGAGTTGACCGCGGACGAGATTCGCACCGCGACCTTCCGCGCTAAGCGTGGCAAGAAGGCCTACGCCGAGGGGCCGGTGGACGCCTACCTGGGGCGCGCGATCGAGATCCTGCTCGCGGTCGACTGATGGCTGGCCATCACGTGTCCGGGCTCGGCCCCATCCCCGTTGTTTTGCTCGGTTCGACCGGCTCGATTGGCACGCAGGCCCGCGAGGTCATCGAAGCGAACCGGGGCCGTTTCGACGTACTGGGCCTGAGTGCTGGCGGTTCGTCGGTTACCGAGCTCGCCGCGCAGGTCCTCGCCTTGAACCCCGCGTTCGTCGGCGTGGCCCGCGACGTGCGCGCGGAGCTGGCGGCCGCCGTGGAGTCGATGGGCGGCACGTGCCCGGAGGTATTCGTCGGCGAGGACGCCTCGGACGAGGTCGTGTGTGCTTCGGTTCAGCGCGCGGAGGAGCTGTATCCGAGTGTCACTCCCGTGGTTCTCAACGGTATTACGGGTGGCGTGGGGTTGTCGTCGACGCTCGCGTCCCTGCGCTGCGGCGCCCGCCTGGCGCTGGCGAACAAGGAGTCGCTGGTCGTGGGCGGCGCGCTGGTGAAGAATGCGATGCGTTTCCCCGGGCAGATCGTGCCGGTGGATTCGGAGCACTCGGCGATCGCGCAGGCCCTGGCTTCGGGCGTGCACGAGCGGGGGCTGACGTCGCCGGTCGTGTCGGGGCACTCGGAGGTCGCTGACCTGGTGCTGACTGCTTCGGGCGGGCCTTTCCGTGGTCGTACTCGCGAGCAGCTGCGCGGGGTGCGCGCGGCGCAGGCGCTGGCGCACCCGACGTGGGATATGGGTCCGGTCGTGACGATCAATTCCTCCACGCTCATCAACAAGGGCCTGGAGCTGATCGAGGCCCACCTGCTCTTCGACGTGGAGCCGGAGCATATTGTGGCGACGGTTCACCCGCAGTCGATCGTGCACTCGATGGTGACGTGGCGCGATGGGGCGACGACGTTGCAGGCATCCCCTCCGGATATGCGCTTGCCGATCGCGCTGGGGCTGACGTGGCCGGAGCGCCTCGATGGCGTGGAGGAGCCCCTGTCGTGGGGCAATCCTTCGCAGTGGACGTTTGAGCCGGTGGACGACCAGACGTTCCCGGCGATTAATCTGGCGCGTTTTGCCGTCGGCGCTTCGGCCACGCACCCCGCGGTGCTCAACGCCGCGAATGAGGTGATGGTCGACGCCTTCATCGAGGGCACCGTTCCGTGGCTCGCGATCGTCGACACTGTGTCGGCGATCGTTCATGAGCATGAGGGTGTCGCGGACCCCTCGCTGGAGGATATTGTGGCCGCGCAGCGCTGGGCCGACCGGCGCGCACGCGAGTGTGTCGCGGCTGGTCAATGGAAGGATATGTGAGCGTGGGTTCTATCGTCGGTATCGTCGTCATCATCGTGGGGATTTTGGCGTCGGTCGCGCTGCACGAGGTGGGGCACATGCTACCTGCCAAGAAGTTCGGCGTCCTGGTGCCGGATTATGCGGTGGGTTTCGGTCCAGCCCTGTGGAAGAAGAAGATCGGGGATACGACGTATGCGCTGCGCGCTATCCTGCTCGGCGGCTACGTGAAGATCGTCGGCATGTACGCGCCGGCGCGCCCGGGCACGCGCCTGGTGGGGCGGGGTGGTAAGCCGACGCTCGCTCAGGAGGCTCGCGAGGCCTCGGCGGAGGAGATCCCGCAGGGGCAGGAGCATCGCGCGTTCTACCTGCTCAGCGCGCCCAAGAAGGTCGTGGTGATGCTGGGCGGGCCCCTCATGAACCTGCTGATCGCGATCGTGCTCAGCGCCGTGACGATGATCGGGATCGGGGCTCCCACCGCCTCGCGCACCATCGCGGCGGTGCCGGCGACGATCTCCACGTCCTCGGGTGAGGTTGCTTCTCCCGCCTACGAGGCGGGGGTGCGTCCCGGGGACACGGTGGAGGCGTGGAACGGGCAGCCGGTCGCGACCTTCGCGGAGCTTCAGCAGGCCGTGGGTGCGACCCCCGAGGGCGAGTCCGCGACTCTGACCGTTGAGCGTGACGGTGGACGCGTGGATCTGACGGTGACGCCTGTCACGGCTGCTCAGGGCGCGCGTTACGTGGGAGTGACGGCCGCCTACGAGTACGTGTCGGCCTCGCCCGCGGACGTCGCTCGGGCTGACTGGCAGATGTTCACGGGCACCGCCTCGGTGGTTGTGCGCCTGCCGCAGGCCGTGTGGCAGGTGGGTCGCTCAATCGTCACCGACGAGGAACGTGATGCGAGCGGCGTCGTGTCGGTCGTGGGCGTGGGCCGCATGGCCGGTGAGGTGACGGGGGATTCGGCGGCCCTGGGCCTGCGCGACACCCGTCAGGTGGTCGCTGTGCTGCTGAGTCTGCTGGCGTCGCTGAACATGGCGCTCTTCGTCTTCAACTTGATCCCGCTTCCGCCTCTGGATGGCGGTCATATCCTCGGCGCCGTGTTTGAAGGCGTGCGCCGCCAGGCGGCACGCCTGCGGGGCGCGCAGGACCCGGGTCCCGCGGACACGGCTCGCCTGGTTCCGCTGACCTGGGCCGTGGGCGGCCTGCTCGTCGCGATGAGCGTCATCCTGATCGTCGCCGACATCGTCAAGCCCGTGTCCCTCGGTTGACGTGGCGGCGCCGACCCTATCGGCGGCGGGCGGAAAGCGAGCCTTCCCACGTGGCTGGCGTCCGCGTGGGAAGGAATGGCCCGGGTGCGCGATAATGGGCGGGTGAGTGAAATCAATCTTGGTATGCCCGACGTCGCGGCGTCGCCGTTCCCGCGTCGGCAGACGCATCGCCTGATGGTGGGAGACGTTCCCGTGGGCGGTGGGGCGCCGGTGTCCGTCCAGTCCATGACGACCACGAAGACACACGATATTGGCGCGACGCTGCAGCAGATCGCGGAGCTGACCGCCGCGGGCTGTGACATCGTGCGCGTCGCGTGCCCGACGGATAAGGATGCCGATGCGCTGCCGATCATCGCGAAGCAGTCCCGTATTCCCGTCATCGCGGACATTCACTTCAAGCCGAAGTACGTATTCCAGGCGATCGAGGCCGGTTGCGGCGCCGTGCGCGTGAACCCGGGCAATATCCGTAAGTTCGACGACCAGGTGAAGGACATCTGCAAGGCGGCCTCCGATCACGGCGTCTCCCTGCGCATCGGCGTGAATGCGGGTTCGCTGGATCCGCGCCTGCTGAAGAAGTACGGCCGCGCGACGCCCGAGGCCCTGGTCGAGTCGGCGATCTGGGAGGCCTCTCTTTTCGAGGAGAACGACTTCCACGACTTCAAGATTTCGGTCAAGCACCACGACGTGCTCACGATGGTTCAGGCCTACCGGATGCTCTCGGAGACGGGGGACTGGCCGCTGCACCTGGGTGTCACCGAGGCTGGGCCTGCCTTCCAGGGCACGATTAAGTCCGTGTCCGCCTTCTCGATCCTGCTGGCCGAGGGCATCGGTGACACGATTCGCGTCTCCCTGTCGGCGCCTCCCGTGGAGGAGGTCAAGGTGGGCACGAAGATGCTGGAGTTTTTGGGCCTGCGTGACAAGACCCTCGAGATCGTGTCCTGCCCCTCCTGTGGCCGAGCTCAGGTGGACGTGTGGACGCTGGCCGAGAACGTCACCGAAGGGCTCAAGGACCTGACCGTCCCGCTGCGCGTGGCCGTCATGGGGTGCGTCGTCAACGGCCCGGGTGAGGCTCGCGAGGCGGACCTGGGTGTCGCCTCGGGCAATGGCAAGGGCCAGATCTTCATCCGCGGTGAGGTGGTGGAGACGGTGCCCGAGGACCAGATCGTCGAGACACTGATCCGTCGTGCTAACGCGTTGGCCGAGGAACTCGGCCTCGAACCGGGGTCCGGAACCGTTGAGGTTGCCCCGATCACCGCCCCGGACGTGAAACTTCCGGGCATCGATCGCTGAGCGTTGGAGGATTCATTATGCGTCTTCGTACCCTTGCCTGCCTGTCCCTGATCGGCGGCGCGTGCGCGCTGGCGGCCAGCGGTTTTCCGCGGCGCATTGGCCTGACCGCGTCTCAGGCCGACGTGTCGCTGCCCGGCGACCTGCTCCTGCCTGGCGCGAACGTGGTCGTGGACCGCGGCGTCGCCATCGACGCCCCCGCCTCGGTCGTGTGGGACGTGCTCGGGCGCGCCTTTGAGCCCGAGGACGAGTCGACGATCGTGGACGTTGAGGAGGAGGATCACGTGCTCATGCGGGTGGCCGCGCCCGGCGCTCCCGCGGGGGCCCCGGCCTCGGGCACGTGCGTGATCGCCCTGCTGCCCCTGTCCCCGTCGCGCACCCTGCTGCACATTCGCGAGCGTCACGAGGCCTCGGGCCGTGAGCTGGCGCTCGTGTGGGCGGGCGTCACTGCGGAGTCCCTGTCGTCCCTGTCCATGCTGCGCGACATCCGCGAGGCATGCGTCGGCGGGCTTGCCGATGCCTGATTAGTCTCCTTCGAGCCCGTTCGGTTGGACAGCCATCCCCGTTGGTGTTGTAGTATCGCTTCGTATGCAACGCCGACGGGGATGTTGCACTATCCGAAGGGGGATACGGTGTTCGTCACTTCCACCGCTCTGCTCGCGCTCGTGGGCTTGTTCGTCGCGCTCCTGTGGGCGTGGACGTGGTCCGGCGTCGGCGCGAGCGCCCGTCGCGTCGCGATGCGCATGGATCTGCGCGGTGGATCGGCCAGCGCGGAGATGACGCGCCTGGTGTGGCCGCTCATGCCCCTGCTCTCCGTCGTCTGGTTCGTCACCGCTGACCTGGTGGGTCGTGAGGCCGCCGGTCTCGACACGCTCGGCCCCTGCGCTCTGCTCTTGGGCCTCCTCGCCGCCATGATCCTGGTCGCTGTCCAGTCCCTGTACCTGGGTGGCATGCCCGAGTGGGCCTACCCGGGGTGGATGGCGCGCCGCTACTACGCCGCGCACCCGCAGGCGCGCGAGCGCGAGCTGGGGGTCGGTGCTCTCATCTGAGGGACTTCGAGCCCCCGATGAGGGGCCACACGGCTGTGCCGGTGGCCCACCTGGCGGCGCGTGCCGTACTCTTGGACCATGCTTCGAAATCTCTCGACTTTCTTCCTGCGGACCCTGCGCGAGGACCCGGCCGACGCCGAGGTCAATTCCCATAAGCTTCTGGTTCGCGCCGGTTACATCCGCCGCTGTGCCCCCGGCATCTACACGTGGCTTCCTCTCGGCCTGCGCACGCTGCGCAAGATCGAGAACATCGTGCGCGAGGAGATGGACGCGATGGGCGCCCAGGAGGTGCACTTCCCGGGCCTGATTCCCGCTGAGCCTTACAAGGCGACGAACCGCTGGGAGGAGTACGGCCCGACGCTGTTCAAGCTGAACGATCGCAAGGGCGGCGACTACCTGCTGGCCCCCACTCACGAGGAGATGTTCACTCTCCTGGTGAAGGACATGTATTCCTCGTACAAGGACCTGCCCGCGACTCTGTACCAGATTCAGACGAAGTACCGCGACGAGGCGCGTCCGCGCGCCGGCCTGATCCGTGGCCGCGAATTCGTCATGAAGGACGCCTACTCCTTCGACATTGACGACGAGGGCCTGGACGCCTCGTACCAGGCTGAGCGCGACACATACGAGCGCATCTTCCAGCGCCTGGGCCTGCGCTACGTCATCGTCTCCGCGATGAGTGGCGCGATGGGCGGCTCTCGCTCGGAGGAGTTCCTGCACCCCTCGCCGATCGGCGAGGATACGTTCGTGGCGTCCCCGGGCGGCTACGCTGCCAACGCCGAGGCCGTGACGACCCCCGTCCCCGAGGCCGTCGATGCGTCCGGCGTGCCCGCGCCCGTGGAGGTCCCCACGCCCGATGCCCCCACGATCGAGGCGCTCGTCGATCTGCTCAACGATCAGTATCCGCGCGATGATCGTCCCTGGACCGCCGCCGACACGCTGAAGAACGTCGTCGTGACGCTCACCCACCCGGACGGGCAGCGCGAGCTCCTCGTCGTGGGTGTGCCCGGCGACCGCGACGTCGACATGAAGCGCCTCGAGGCCGCCGTGGCTCCCGCCGAGGTCGAGATGGCGTCGGATTCGGACTTCGAGCCGCACCCCGAGCTGGTGCGCGGCTACATCGGCCCCACGGTCCTGGGACCCAACTCGCCGAAGCGTGTCGTGGATGAGGAGGGCAACGCCTCCGGTTCCGTGCGCTACCTGGTCGATCCCCGCGTTGTCGAGGGCACAGCCTGGGTGACGGGCGCGAACGCCGAGCAGCGTCACGTCCTGAACCTGGTCATGGGCCGCGACTTCACCGCCGACGGGACGATCGAGGCCGCCGAGGTGCGCGAGGGCGACCTGGCCCCCGACGGTTCGGGCCCCCTTCATCTGGAGCGTGGCATCGAGATCGGCCACATCTTCCAGCTGGGCCGCAAGTACGCCAAGGCGCTGGGCCTGACCGTCCTCGACGAGAACGGCAAGACCCAGGTCGTGACCATGGGCTCCTACGGTATCGGCGTCACCCGCGTCATGGCGGCCCTGGCCGAGGCCAACTGCGACGACAAGGGACTGAGCTGGCCCGCGCAGATCGCCCCCTTCGACGTGCACGTCCTGGCCACGGGCAAGGGCGACGAGGTCTTCGAGACCGCACAGTCTCTGGGTGAGCAGCTCGACGCGGCCGGCCTGGACGTCCTGGTGGACGACCGCCGGAAGGTCAGCGCGGGCGTGAAGTTCAAGGATTTCGAGCTTGTGGGCGTACCCTTCGGTCTGGTCGTGGGCCGGTCGCTGGCCGACGGCCAGGTCGAGATCCGCGTGCGTGCCACCGGTGAGACGATCGTGGTGCCCGTCGAGGAGGCCGTCGCTCGTCTGCGCGAGGCCCACGCGGCGGCCCTGAAGGGGGAGTGACATGGCTATTCGTCCCATCCGCATCATCGGTGACCCGGTCCTGCGCACCGTGTGCGACCCGATCACGGACATCACCCCGAACGTGAAGGCTCTCGTCGAGGACCTGCTCGAGGGCGTCGACATGGACGGGCGCGCGGGTCTCGCAGCCAACCAGATCGGCGTGAGCCTGCGTGCCTTCTCCTGGAACATCGACGGGGAGATCGGCTACGTGCTCAACCCCCGCATCGTCGCCCTGAGCGAGGACGAGTACCAGGACGGCGACGAGGGATGCCTGTCGGTTCCGGACCTGTGGTACCCAACCGAGCGTGCCTGGTACGCGCGCTGCGAGGGCACGGATCTGGACGGCAAGAAGGTTGTCGTTGAGGGTGAGGAGCTCATGGCCCGCTGCATCCAGCACGAGTGCGACCACCTGGACGGCCACATCTACATCGACCGTCTGGATCGCCCGACTCGCAAGAAGGCGCTGCGCGACATCCGCAACGCTGGCTTCTGAGAGAGACGGCGCCACAGCGTGAGAACGCGCCGAGGAATGGAGTGCATTCCTCGGCGCGTTCCACTATCCTGTAATCACATCGTGCGTGCCGATCAGGCACGGTTCATTGCGACTCGCGGCGACTTAGGACGTAGGGGAAGACGATCCTGACAAAGCCAACAGGAGGAACAATGAGAGGGTCATACACCCGCGGTGTACTTTTCGTGCACTCAACACCGCCAGCTCTGTGCCCGCACATCGAGTGGGCGTTGGGCACCGCGCTCGGCCAGGAGGTCCGCCTCCAGTGGTCGGATCAGGAAGCGGCGCCGGGCATGGTTCGCTGCGAGTTTTCGTGGGTAGGACCGATCGGCTCGGGCGCCCGTTTGGCGTCCGCGCTGCGCGGTTGGGAGCACCTGCGTTACGAGGTGACTGAGGAAGCCACGGCCTCGAGCGACGGGGGACGCTGGTGCCACACCCCGTCCCTGGGTATCTTCCACTCTCAGATGGATTCCGTGGGTAACGTTGTGGTCCCCGAGGATCGTATCCGCGCCGCCATGGAGTCCGCCTCCTCCTATCAGGAGCTGCTCGAGGGGCTTGACTTGGCCCTCGGTCAGGCCTGGGATGACGAGCTCGAATCGTTCCGTCACGCCGGCGCCGGCGCGCCCGTGCGCTGGTTGAACAACCGGGTGGGCTGATGGGGTCTATCGCTGACCTGTTGGGTGACCAGCTGCGTGCGGGCTTAGCGCAGCTGGTCGATCCCGACGCCGACGGGGAAGCCCCCGACACGGCCCAGGCCTCGTCGGTCGGCTCGTCGTCGGCGAGCCCCACGGCCGCGGAGCTCGCGCGCGAGGCCGCGATGGAGGCCGTCCTCGATGAGGCGGACCTGGAGCCTGCGCACGCGCGAACGGAGCTGACGCTGCGCTCGGACCTGGACATGGATGACGTATCGCTGTACGCCGTCGTCGCGCGCATCGAACGCGAGGCGAAGGTGGGTTTCAGCGACGCGCAGATCGAGGGGTGGCAGACCCTCGGGGACCTGCTCGACGCGGCCGCCACCGCCGCTTCACAGTCCTGACGCAAGGGGAACGTTAGGGGAGTGTCAACGACGTTCCCAATGTTCGTAAAGTGCCTGAAAATAGGGTGCTTCGGGCCTACGATGGAGGCGGATCGCCGGGGGTTGTCCGGCGCTGACTCGAACGGAAGGAACGACGTTGACCCGCACCGAAGAGGATCTGCTTGGCACGCGTGAAGTACCCGATGACGCGTACTGGGGCATTCACACGCTGCGCGCCATTGAGAACTATCAGATCTCTGGCCGCACCATCAACGAGGCACCCGAGCTGATCCGCGCCTTCGCGCAGGTGAAGAAGGCTTGCGCCATGGCGAACATGCAGCTCAAGGCCATGAAGCCCGTGAAGGCTGAGGCCATCATTTCCGCCTGCGACGAGATCATTGAAAACGGGCGCTGCATGGACCAGTTCCCCGTCGATCAGTTCCAGGGAGGTGCCGGAACCTCCGTGAATATGAACGCGAACGAGGTTATCGCGAACCTGGCGCTGGAAATCCTGGGGGAGGAGAAGGGAAACTACGACGTCATCAACCCCAACGATCACGTCAACCGTTCCCAGTCGACGAACGACGCCTACCCGACGGCCTTCCGCATCGCTCTGTGGCGCAAGGTGAATCGCCTGCGCAAGGCTATCGACGAGCTGGCCGACTCCTTCGACGAGAAGGGCGCGGAGTTCCGACACATCCTGACGATGGGGCGCACGCAGCTCCAGGACGCCGTCCCCATGTCGCTGGGCAGCGAGTTCTCCGCATTCGCGCACACGCTGCGCGAGGAGGACGAGCGCCTGGTGAACAACGCAGAGCTTCTCCTGGAGACGAACCTGGGCGCGACCGCGATCGGAACGGGCCTGAACACCCCGGACGGCTATCAGCAGGTCGTCGTGCGTCACCTGCGGCGCATCACGGGCGCGCGCGTCGTCGGCTCCCCGAACCTGCTGGAGGCGACCTCCGACACGGGTGCCTACGTGTCCATGCACGCCACGATCAAGCGCAGCGCCGTGAAGCTGTCGAAGGTCTGCAACGATCTGCGCCTGCTGGCGTCGGGGCCGCGCGCCGGCCTCAACGAGATTAACCTGCCGAAGATGGCGGCCGGCTCGTCGATCATGCCGGCGAAGGTCAACCCGGTGATCCCCGAGGTCGTCAACCAGGTGTGCTTCAAGGTCATCGGCAACGACCACACCGTCACCATGGCGGCCGAGGCCGGCCAGCTCCAGCTCAACGTCATGGAGCCCGTCATCGCACAGGCGCTCATCGAGTCCATCAACCTGCTCGTGAACGCCTGCGATACCCTGCGCGAACGCTGCGTCTCGGGCATCACCGCGAACGAGGATGTGTGCCGAGGCTACGTGGAGAACTCCATCGGCATCGTCACCTACTTCAACGACGTCATCGGCCACCACCTGGGCGACGTCGTGGGCAAGCGCGCCGCCGCAGAAGGCAAGACTGTCCGCGAAGTCATCCACGAGATGGAGCTCCTCTCCGAGGCCGAGGTGGAGCGTATCCTGTCTCCCGAAAACCTCGCGCACCCGAAGTACGCGGGCACCGAGGAGGAGTGAGCTCGATCCTTGCCGCCTGAGCGAATGGCGCAGGCCGGGGTTCCCGCGTGGGGCCCCGGCCTGGTCGCTTGCCGGTGCCGCTAGGGGAGCAGGGACTCCTTGAAGGAACGAACGAAGGTGCCGAAGCGCTCCACGCGGTCCGAGAAGTAGCGGTAGATGCGCCTGCGCGCGTCACCCACGTACTCGACGGTGTGCAGCTCCTCGTAGCGGAAACGGCCGTGCTCGTCGACGAGGGAGGAGTCGACCAGGCGCCCTGTGATCTCGCAGCGGAAGTGCGTGTAAGTGCCGTCGTCCGTGGCCTCGAGGACCCGGCACAGGAGGCTCATCTGCGAATCGTCGAGGATCGGGATGCCGTCGTGGTCGCTTGATGGAACGTGCGCGTCGGCGAGCTTGTTCCCACCCGAGACGGTGCCCGCGTACTCGAACAGGCCCATGGCCTCGGCCCCGAAGAGATTGAGCGAGCAGACTCCGAAGCGCTTGATCGATCGGCATGCGTGGTGGAATCGCAGCCGATCATCACCATCTGTCCCAGCGAGTACGAGGAGGACCCCGTCGTGATGCCGACGCCGACGGCGTCGTCCGGGTAGGCCAGTATGTAGACGGGAAAGCCGTAGTAGAACTTTTCTGTTTCGTAGGGAACGTGCATGTTCCCATTGTGCACCGGTCGCGGCGCGTGGGCAGCCGCTGTTCCATCGGCGTGAAGGATGAGGCCGGGGACCCGCGTGGGGCCCCCGGCCTCGTCAGTTGTCGTTAGGCACCGCGGTGGAGGAGCGGGCGCCTAACGGCGCTCACTCCTCGCCGGCGTGATCCGAGCCTGCGATGGAGTAGTTGAACAGGTCGTACTTCGCGATCGCCTGGCCGACGACCGACGGGTCGATCTGCCCCTTGTCGGCCAGGGCGGCCAGCGTGCGCACGACCATCGACTCGGCGTCGATGTGGTACCAGCGGCGAGCGGCGCGCCGCGTGTCGGAGAAGCCGAAGCCGTCCGCGCCGAGCACGTGGTAGTCGCCGGGCACCCACTGGCGGATCTGGTCGGGCAGCATACGGTCGAAGTCCGAGGAGGCGACGAAGGGGCCCTCGCGACCCTCGAGCTTGACGGACACGTAAGGCGTGCGGCGCGGCTCGTCGGGGTGCAGGAAGTTGTGCTCCTCGGCGTCCAGGCCGTCGCGGCGCAGCTCGTTCCACGAGGTCACGGACCACACGGCGGCGTCCACGCCCCAGTCTCGGGCCAGCAGCTCGCGGGCCTCGCGCGCCCACGGCACGCCGACGCCAGAGGCGAGCAGCTGAGCCTTGGGGCCGCCGAAGTTCTGGTGCTCATCGAGGTTGTAGATGCCCTTGATGATGCCTTCGACGTCCACGTTCTCCGGCTCGGCCGGCTGGTGGATGGGCTCGTTGTAGACGGTGATGTAGTACATGACGTTCGGGTCGCGACCGCCCGCGTCGCCGTACATGCGCTCCAGGCCGTCCGCCATGATGTGGCGGATCTCGTAGGCGTAGGCCGGGTCGTAGGACACGAACGCGTGGTTGGTCGCGGCCAAAACCTGAGAGTGACCGTCCATGTGCTGCAGGCCCTCGCCCGCGAGCGTCGTGCGGCCGGCGGTCGCGCCGATGACGAAGCCCTTGGTCAGCTGGTCGCCCGCCGCCCAGAACTGGTCGCCCGTGCGCTGGAAGCCGAACATCGAGTAGAAGATGTAGATCGGTACCATCGGCAGGTCGTGCGTCGCGTATGCCGTGCCGACGACCTGGAAGGCGGCCGAGGAGCCGGCCTCGGTGATACCCGTGTGCAGGATGCGGCCCTGCTCGGACTCGCGGTAGGACAGCATCATGTCCGCGTCGACGGGCGTGTAGGACTGGCCGGTCGTGTTGAAGATCTTCGCCGACGGGAAGATCGCGTCCAGGCCGAAGGTGCGGGCCTCGTCGGGGATGATCGGAACGAAGTACTTGCCGACCTCCTTGTCCTTGAGGAGGTCCTTGATGAGGCGCACGAGGGCCATGGTCGTGGCGACCTCGAGCTTGCCGGAGCCCTTGGACAGCGCCTCGAAGGGGCGCGTGGGCAGGGTGGGGAGCTTGGGCGCACGGTCGGCGCGGCGCTCGGGCACCCAACCGCCGAGGATTTCGCGGCGCTCCTTCATGTACTGCAGGGCCGGGTGGTCGGCCGGCGGCATGTAGTACGGGGGCTTGTAGGGGTCGCGTTCGAGTTCTTCGTCCGTGATCGGGATCTGGAGGCGGTCGCGAAGCTGCTTGGCGTCCTCGAGCGTCAGCTTCTTCATCTGGTGTGTCGAGTTACGGCCGGCGAAGTGCGTGCCGAGGGCGTAGCCCTTGATGGTGTGGGCGAGGACGACGGTCGGCTGGCCGGTGTGGTCCATGGCGGCCTTGTAGGCGGCGTAGACCTTGCGGTAGTCGTGGCCGCCGCGCTTGAGTTCCCACAGCTGGTCGTCGGTCCAGTTCTTGACCATTTCCTTGGTGCGCGGGTCGCGGCCGAAGAAGTGCTCGCGCACGTAGGCGCCGTCGTTCGCGCGGAACGTCTGGTAGTCGCCGTCCAGGGTTTCGTTCATGACGTGGACGAGGGCGTCGTCCTTGTCGGCGGCGAGGAGCTGGTCCCAGCCTCGTCCCCAGATGACCTTGATAACGTTCCAGCCGGCGCCCTTGAAGAAGGCTTCGAGTTCCTGGATGATCTTGCCGTTGCCGCGCACCGGGCCGTCGAGGCGCTGGAGGTTGCAGTTGATGACGAAGGTCAGGTTGTCGAGGCGCTGCTGGGCGGCGAGCTGGAGCATGCCGCGGGATTCGGGCTCATCCATTTCGCCGTCGCCGATGAAGGCCCAGGTGTGCTGCTGGGAGGTGTCCTTGATGCCGTTCATGTGCAGGTAGCGGTCGAACCACGCCTGGTAGATGGCTTCGGCGGGGCCTAGGCCGAGCGAGACCGTGGGGAACTCCCAGAAGTGGTCGAGCTGGCGCGGGTGCGGGTAGGAGGGCAGGCCGTGAGCGGTGGAGACCTGCTGGCGGAAGCCGTCCATCTCCTCTTCGGAGAGGCGTCCTTCGAGGAAGGCGCGGGCGTAGGGGCCGGGGGAGGCGTGGCCCTGGAAGAAGACGTGGTCGCCGCCGCCGGGGTGGTCCTTGCCGCGGAAGAAGTGGTTGAGGCCGACCTCGTAGAGGGTGGCGACGGAGGCGTAGGACGAGATGTGTCCGCCGACCTTGACGCCGGGGCGCTGGGCGCGCGTCACCTGGACGGCGGCGTTCCAGCGGATCCAACGGCGGTATTCGCGCTCCATGGCTTCGTCGCCGGGGAAGTACGGCTCCTGGTCAACGGGGATGGTGTTGACGTAGGGGGTTGTGTATTCCTGGGGGAGCTGAACGCCATTGCGGCGCGCTTCGCTGAGCATGTGCAGCAGGATGTAGCGCGCGCGGGGGCCGCCCTTTTCGTTGATGAGTCCGGTCAGGGACTCGACCCATTCGGCGGTTTCCTGGGGGTCGTTGTCGGGGACCTGAGGGATCAGCCCGTTGACGACGACGGGGCGTGACTCGTGGAGTTGGCTCACGGTGTACCTTCTCGCTTGACTCGGAGCTGCGACGTGCAGCGTTCGTGGGCGGTGTCTTCGGTCGACATCGCACATATCGGGACCATTGTCCCACTAATGGTGTGGCTTTGCGAGTGTTTGGGTGCGCGCGAGCCTATGAGGTGCGTATCACCGCGCCTCGTGATGCCGCGGAAAAGTAAAGCTGCTGGTCACGGGGGCGTTGCTTGGAAGGGGTGTTTCGATTGGTGTTATCCCTTGCATTCGACCTGCTTTCATGCCCTAGGATGAAGGCGTGAACGTTGATATGACACTGAGCGCCAGCTCGTCGATGGGTGGTGCTGCGTGATGGCAGTGAGCCTGGGTTTTGCGTCCGATGCGATCGTGCAGGAGTTTTACGTCGATGACGACGTGGATCAGGGTGTGCGCGACGCGATTGAAGGGGAGACGGGTCAGCCGCTCGTTGACGTCGATTACGCGGACGTCGTGGACGGCGCGATCGTCTGGTGGCGCGCGGATGACGCCGAGGAGGAGGATCTCGCGGACGTGCTCGTGGATGCGATGTCGAACTTGGATGACGGCGGCCTGATCTGGGTGCTGATCCCTAAGCCGGGGCGCCCGAATTCTGTGAGGGTTGGCGACGTGGAGGAGGCCGCGGAGATCGCGGGCCTGCACGCGACGACGTCGACGGCGCTGGGGGCGAACTGGGCGGGCGTGCGCCTGACCGCGCGTCCGCGTTCGCGCCGATAGTTTCATCGACGAGGCCGGGGCTCCTCTGCGCTGCCGTGCGCTGTGACGCTCGGCCTCGGATGTGACCGCGGACGCCGATTCTGGTAGATTGGCGCCTGCGTGGGGCCTTTAGCTCAGTTGGCTAGAGCGTCTGGTTTACACCCAGAAGGTCATCGGTTCGAGCCCGGTAGGGCCCACAAAACGCCGGGGGCCGGAAGCAAAAGCTTCCGGCCCCAACGCGTATTTGCTCGCGCTATTCGGCGGGTGTCTCCTTCTCCTGTCCGGACTCTTCCTTGGCTGTCTCAAGATGTTCGCGGACTGTTACTGTCAGAGCGTGCTCACTCCCCAAAGTGATCACACACGTCTCAAGTAACTCCTTCAAATGATTTATGCATTCCCCAGTTCGGTTGCTTTCCAAGTATGCGTTTGCAAGAGCGAAACGCGATGATAATGTATTAATGTGTTTCGATCCGTAAATACGTCGATAGTCTCTATATAGATTGTCGAAATATTGTATTGCCAGCTCGAAGTAACCTATATCTAGAACTAGGTTTGCGAGATGCTGGTAATTCTCGAGAGTGTCAAGGTGGTCCGGTCCTAGACTGTCAGTGCAGTCGTTGTAAAGCTTACGAAGGTGACGCAAAGCTTCTTTGAAGTTACCGGCTTCGTGATAGGCGGATGCAAGATTGCGACGAGCTCGTTGGGTGCGCATACTAGTTATGCCGCTAGAATGTTGAAGCTCGTCAACAATGACTTGAAAGTGATGAATGGCAGTGTCGTAGTGCTTCGCCCTGAGGTGTGCTTCCGCAAGATTATATCGCGCATGCTGAGTGTCGTCATTATTTGAATGGCGTTTCCTTAAGATGTCCTCAAATTCGGATATGGCACTGTCAATATCGGACATATCGAGGTACGCATTAGCCAAATCGTTTTGGAGCTCGAGAGTAAAATAATGTGTTGGCCCGTTGGTTTGTGCACTAGCGTCAAGTGCCTCTGTTAACAAAGTGATAATCTCGTTATTACGCCCTGCTACTTTGTATGTATGTGCGAGGTTGTTGATTACTTCATGAGTTAAAAAATGATTCAAGCCGAGTGCTATCTGGCAGTCACGTAACAATGTGCTGAAGTGCCGGATTGCGTCATCAATGTATCCAGCTGAGTGATATGTGAAAGCAAGTCTGCAGCGCGCGTTCAGAGTGTCGACATCATCTGGGCCCAACGCTTGAGTGAGGTTATCGGCAAGTATTCGATAGTGATTCAGAGCATTGTCGATTAAGTCGGAACGTGAATGCGCATCTGCGAGGTGCTGTTGCGTGGTGAGCGTCTCGATATGTGTGGAGCCGAGCGACTTCAAGTCATTATTCAGGGCATCTTCATAAAGCTCTATGATTCTCTCGTGGTGACCAGCCTGGAAATATGCGTCTGCCAAGTTGCTACGCGTATTTCTTGTTTCAATATGATTGGCACCTAGGGTCTGAATGCAATGATCAAGAGTCTCTGAATATAGGCGAATTGCTTCAATGATGTATCCATTGTCGTAATATGCTTCAGCGAGATTGTTGCGCGCGCATAATACGGTTAGATTGTCAATTCCTAACAGGTTTTGTATAATTCCAAGAGCGTGTGTGAGTGTTATTGTATGGTGTGCAGTATGTCGATCATATGCAAAGGCTAGTAGCTCGAACAGAGCGCTCTGTAGCTCATCGTGCCTAAAGAGGGAATGGGAGTGAGGCTGCTGGCTCATAGCCGAGAGTTGCGAAGTAATCGCTATTGCCCTATCTCTGTGTGTGGTGATGGTATCGGCGCCTGAAGAGTCTTTATAATGCTGGATAAGGAAGTTGACGCAAGTTAATTCAGCTATGGCGCGTTCGTTAGGTGTTAAGTGTGTGCGTAGTGCTAGTGCTTGGAGTCGATGAATGAAAGCAACTTCGCCATCGGCTGATTCGGATATTATCGAAAAGTCAAAAAGGAGTGAGTAGGCTTTTCTAGAGTGAAAGTTACTAAACTTTAACCATTTACTTGGTATGCCAGATTCTGCAAGGAAGCATAGGATTGTGAGTATTTTCTTGGCTTCAATTTGTATCGTAACATCGCTCAAGCGATCTAAGGTTGTTGTGACGGCAAAGTGTAGTGCCGTTATGGTTCCTGTGCTGTATTCAGTTCCTTCAATGGCTTCAAGGAGTCGGTCGACGTTGTGTAACTGTATATCGTTGAAGTAGTCTTCAAGGTTTTGATAGTAGTGGGCGCACGTTGTTCCTGCCTGTGCTATCGCTAATGGCAAGTCACCCAAGTAATTTGCAATGTTATTTGCCGCTTCTCGATTCGCGTCTTTCGTAATGTCCTGAAGTAGTTTGATTGAATCGTTGCGTGTAAAGTCTTCGATTATATATTCATTCCAGTTGTCCTGGTGCCGCCAGCCGTTCCTATTTCTAGTCGTTGCGAGTATGTGTATGCCTGGTCCGCTTGGAAGTAGGCTGGATAAGTCGTCGATGTTTTGAATATTGTCGAAGATAAAGATGCAGTTGGTGTAAGATCTTGTCCGCAGTACTGACAATACCTGATTGACTCTAACAGTTCTGTCTTCGAAGAGTCCTGTCATCACGTTGAGTACCGATTCTCCAAATGCTATCATATCGTTCGTAATTGTGTTGTAAGATGAGGCGTTAATCCATGCGACTAGTGACCATCCATCGGATTCACATCTGTCTGCTATCGCGGCGGCAAGGCGCGTCTTTCCACTTCCTGCATGTCCGATTAATACGTTGAAGCTTGGGAAGTTTATCGTACTCGGATTCAAAATACGATCCTGTAGTGTTTGGCCATCAATTTCAGGGTATCGTTCGATCCAGTGTCTCAGCGGTCGTGGGCGGCTGCCCCAAACATTATTGTTAAGTTTCTTTGGACAACTTTTAGTGCTCGTGTCTATGTGAGCTGTGCGCAATGATTCAATATCGTTGTGGAGTTGTTCATGTTGTTTACTGTGAGCTTCTGCTGTCGATGCAATGATGCTTTTGATATTTCTTACTTCTATGATAATTTCGTACAGCTGTTCGAGCGCGGCCTTAAGTGCAGCCATGTTGTAGCGTGGAGAATTTGGGGCCAAAACTAGGTATTCGTCGGCAATGCAGCGTAGGAGGTTGTCGAGGTAGTGCTCCTCTTCTGGTTTGAAGTTCACTCGTACCTGTTTCGATTTTTCCAGAACGTAGGCGTGGAATGTTTCGGGCTTTGTGATTGCCTCACATAATGCATCCTCGTCATCGAGGAGCTTTCTTATGGTTTCATTGGCCGCGGTCTCAAGGCTGCCAATGAATAGATCAATACTCTTCAAATCAAGGCCGGATACAACAAGGCCATCTTCGATAATTTCGAACTCGTTCTTGATCGTGCTTCTGAGCGCTCCGCTCATCTGCGCTTCTGCACTCCCGAACGTTTCGTCTTTGAGACTGCATGCGAGCTGGTAGAGCTCTTGCCCACCTTCTATTGCGTCAGCGACGAAGCCGAAGCCGGCTACTTTCACAAGAGACTTGACAATGCTTGTGGAGATGTTGACTGCTGCCCTCAATGTGCTCATGCGCACAGTCTACATACGTGCAGGAGCAGATGTTGCCTGATAGAAGATGGCATGACAATGGGGCCGGAAGCTCTTGCTTCCGGCCCCACACCATGCCTGTCTGCCTGTTTGTCAGCGCGCGCTTGCTGTGCCCGAACGCGCGCCAGAATCGACCCTCAGAGCGTGAGGTGCTCAGGCCTCGTGAATGCGCTCCTCGACGACGTCCTCGCCGGCGACGAGCTTGCCGGAGGCACCCGCCCCCAGCTGCTCCATGGCCAGGCGGCCCACCATCTGCTGGTTCGTCGTCGTGCGCTGCGAACGCGCACCCGACAGGAAACTGAAGAACCAATTCACCAGCGTGCCCACCTGCGACTTGAAGCCGACGATGTACAGCAGGTGCAGGAAGCACCAGGCCACCCACGCGGTGAAGCCCGTCATCTTCGTGTTACCCATCTTCACGACCGCCTTGAAGCGCGCGATCGTCGCCATCGACCCCTTGTCGAAGTAGGAGAACTCCGTCGCCCTCGGCTTACGGCCCGCCAGGCGCGCGGCGATGGTATCGGCGGCGAAGCGCGCCGACTGGATCGCGCCCTGCGCGACGCCGGGCACGCCCGGGAACGCCATCATGTCGCCCAACACGAAAATTTCGGGGTGCCCCGGCAGGGTGAGGTCCTTGTTGACGGTCACGCGGCCCGCGCGGTCCACCTCGGCGCCCGTCGCCTCGCCCAGGGCCCGGCCCAGCGGGCTCGCGGACACGCCCGCAGCCCACACCTTGCACACGGACTCGATCCGCTCCTCTTCGCCGGACTTGTACTTCAGCGTCACGCCCTCGGCGTCCACGTCGGTCACGAATGCGTTCATCTTCATCTCGACGCCCAGCTTGGCCAGCGCCTCCTCGGTCTTATGCCCGAGCTGCTCGCCAAACGGGGGGAGTGGGTGCTCGGCGCCGTCCACCAGGATGACGCGAGCCTTCGTCGGATCGATGTTGCGGAACTCGCCCTTCAGCGTGTGAGAGGCGAGCTCGCGGATCTGTCCCGCCATCTCCACGCCCGTCGGGCCCGCGCCCACAACGACGAAGGTGAGGAGCTTGCCCATCAGAGCAGGATCGGTCTCGATCTCCGCCAACTCAAACGCGCCGAAAATACGCGCGCGCAGCTCGAGTGCGTCATCGATCGTCTTCATGCCCGGCGCGAACACCGCGAAGTGGTCATTGCCGAAGTAGGACTGGCCCGCGCCCGCCGCCACGATCAGCGTGTCGTACTCGGTGTGCTCATACTTGTTGTGGTTGCGCCACTTCACGACGCGAGCCTCAACGTCGATCTCCTCGACGAGCGCCTGCAGGACGGTCACGTTCTTCTGCTTGCGCAGGATCTCGCGCGTCGTGGGGGCGATGTCGCCCTCGGAGAGGATGCCGGTGGCCACCTGGTAGAGCAGGGGCTGGAACAGGTGGTGCGACGTGCGGGCCAGGATAGTGATGTCGGCGTCGGCCTTCTTCAGCCGACGAGCAGCCGTCAGGCCAGCGAAACCGGAGCCGATGATGACGATGCGATGACGGGGCATAAGACTCTCCTTTGATTAAGCAAGGCTAATCTTACCTAAATGCGGTGCGCATAAATTGTGAAGTCTCGCGCACTCGTCTCTAGCGTTCCGACGCCGAGAACAGCTCCACCGCCCCGAGCGGATCAGGCTTGCCCGTCGCCGTCGTCGGCAGCTCGTCCACGACCACGATCCGCCGCACCTTCTCCCACGGCGCCAAGGCCTCGCGCAGGGCCTCCGACAGCGCGTCGGCGCTCATCGACGAGGCCAGGGCGCGGCCCTTGGGAGAAGGTACGATGAGCGCGGCGACGATCTGCCCCCAGCGCTCGTCCGGCAACCCCACGACGAGGGCATCGGACACCGTATCCAGCGACCGCAGAGCGCGCTCGATGCTCGGGGGAGCCACCAGCTCACCGGCCGTGTTGATCATGCGGTGGGCGCGTCCCACCATGTGCAGCCAACCGTTCGCGTCCCTCGTCGCCAAATCGCCGGTGCGTAGCCACTCCTCGCCGGTGACGACGCCGGGTCCGCGCACCCAGATCTCGCCCATCTCGCCGACGCCCGCCTCGCGCTCGGGAGAGGCCATGACAACCAGGTCCACGTAGGGAAAAGGGACACCGAGCGACCCGGCGGGCGCGCCGCACTGCGGCGTCGCAACCGTTCCAGCCCCCGACGTCTCCGTCATGCCCCACACGTGGATGGGAGACAGGCCCACGCGACGCATCGCCTCCGCCAGATCCGCCGTCATCGCGTCCCCGCCGATCAGCGGGCGCACCCACGAGGACAGATCGCCGCCGCCGGCCTCGTACTCCTCGACGAGGGCGCGCACGATCGCGGGCACGGCGAACATCATGGTGATCCCGTAGCGTGCGATCGCGTCCAGCACGCCGCGCGCATCAAAGGAACCCGGGAAACCCAGCGTCACCAGCGTCCCGCCGTGCGTCCACACGTCCATGGATGTTCCGTTGAAGCCTCCGATGTGGCTGGCGGGCGCGCACACGCCCACGACCGACGAGGTCGGCGCGTAGTCGAAGCCCTCGCGGAAATTCGTCGACCCCCACCACATGACCTCGTGGGTGAGCTCGACGGGACGCGGCGTCCCCGTCGACCCGGAGGTGAACAAGATGGCCGCCAGCTCGGTGCCGCAGCGCGCGGGCGCGGTGCTCATCGGCGCCGCGCGAGCCACCCAAGCGGCCAGGTCGCCAAACGACGCCCGGTGCACACCCGCGGAGGCCAGGGCGAGCGCAGTGGGGGAGGAGGCCTCGTCGTGGAACACCCACGAGACGCCTCCCTGCGCGCACATCGACGCGAGCGCGGAGTCGGGCATGCGCGGGGAGAGCGGAACCGTCACCGCGCGCAGCCACGAGGCCGCCACGAACGCGATGTAGTGCCACGGCGAGTTCACCCCGACGACGCCGATGCGCGTGCCCTCACCGATGCCCGCTTCCGCGAAGGCACGAGCCAGGCGAGCGACCGTATCGGCGGCCTCGCGCACGCTCCACTCCTGGCCCGTCACCGCATCCACGAGGGAGAGCCGCTCGGGGTGGCGGCGCGCGGCGGCCAGGAGAGCCCGCGCGGGCGAATAATCGGGGATCACGAGGCCGAGGCGGCCTTCGCGGCTGCCATGGCCGCGTGACGCTCCGAGCGCTCCTTCAGGCGAGCCAGCACCGAGCCGGCCTCCTGGAGCGTCGAACCGGAGTTCTCGATGTGGCGCAGCTGCTCGGGGATCTCAAAGCCGCGAGCACGCATACCCTTGGCCCACAGCAGGCCCGCGCGGTAGGAGGAACGCACGAGGGGGCCGGCCATGACACCGGCGAAGCCCATCTCCTCGGCCTCGGCCGCCAGCTCGACGAACTCCTCCGGGTGCACCCAGCGGTCGATCGGGTGGTGCAGGGGAGAGGGACGCAGGTACTGCGTGAGCGTCAGCAGATCGCAGCCCGACTCATGCAGATCGCGCATGGCGGCGCTGACTTCCTCGCGCGTCTCGCCCATGCCGAGGATCAGATTCGACTTGGTGACCATGCCGCCGTCGTGGGCGCGCTTGATCATCGCGAGCGAACGATCGTAGTTGAAGGCGGGACGAATCTTCTTGAAGATGCGTGGCACCGTCTCCAGGTTGTGCGCGAACACCTGCGGGCCGGCCTCGATCACCATGTCGATCGACTCGGCCTGTCCGCGGAAGTCGTCCACGAGGAGCTCCACGCCCGTGCCCGGGTTGAGCTCGTGGATGAGACGGCACGTCTGCGCATACAGCCACGCGGCACCGTCGGGCAGATCGTCTCGGGTCACGCCCGTGATCGTCACGTAGCGTAGGTCCAGGTCACGCACCGACTCGGCGATGCGGCGAGGCTCGTCCTTGTCGTACTCCGTGGGACGCCCCGTCGCGATGTCACAGAAATCGCAGCGGCGCGTGCACAGGGCGCCGCCGAGGAGGAACGTCGCCTCGCGGTCCTGCCAGCACTCGTAGATGTTGGGGCACCCCGCCTCGGCGCATACCGTGTGCAGGCCCTTCGCGTGGGAAAGCGAACGCATGTCCTGGTAGTTCTCGCCGGCTTTCGCCGTCGTGCGAATCCACTCAGGCTTCTTCTCGATCGGCGTTTGCGAGTTACGCACCTCGATGCGCAGGAGCTTGCGTCCTTCGGGATCAGGCAGGGTGCTCATAGGGGGGACCTCGTCGTGTAGGAAACGGAAGCGGGCTGGGTGGCCAGGCACGGGGAGATGTGCTCCACCATGCGCGGGATGAGCTGCGTCGCGGCCTCGGCAACGGTCGTGTGAACGCCCTCCCACGACAGGGAAGTCACGTCGGCGTCGGTCAGGCCGCAGGGGATGATGCCCTCGAAGGCGTGGGCAGGGTCGATATCGACGTTCAGGGCGACGCCGTGCAGGGTTGCCCCGCGCGCGACCTTCAGGCCGATCGCGCAGATCTTGCGGTCGCGGCGCCCCTCCTCGGTCAGCCACACGCCCGCGCGTCCCTCGACGCGGTGCACCGGCAGTCCCCACGCCTCGCGCACGGTGTCAATGACCGAGGCCTCAACCGCGCGGATCCACTGCACGAGATCGACGGGCTCGCGCAGCCGAACGACGGGGTAGACGACGACCTGCCCGGGACCGTGCCACGTCGCCGAACCGGCGCGATCCGTCCGAATGATCGGGACGGTCGTGGAGGGGATATCCTCGGGCTTCGTGTGGCGCCCCGCCGTCCACGTGGGCGTGAACTGGGAAACGATGAGCGTGTCCTCGCCGCCGGCGAGGACCTCCTCGTGCAGGGAGCGCTGGAGCGCGTCAACCTGCGAATAATCGACCAACCCCCGGTCGAGTAAGCTCAAAATCTGCACGGATGTGATCATAGTCGCGGGCAGGGTCCCTTGCTTGTTGGGGGTCCGGTATGCTTGTCGCATGCGATTGTCCTCTCATTCTTCCGAACCCGACGCTCCCGACTCAGCCCAGGCCTCGTGGCGCGTCCGCGACCTCATGTCCCTCATGGAGTCCTGGTACCCGCAGGCCACCGCGCAGCCCTGGGACCGCGTCGGCCTCATCGTCGGCGACCCCGACGCCCCGGTGCGCTCACTCCTCCTCGCCCTCGACCCCACCGCCGCCATTGCCGAGCAGGCCGTCGCCGGACCCCACGGGGACGGACAGCCCTACGACATGGTGATCACGCACCACCCGCTACTCCTTCGCGGCGCCTCCTTCCTGCCGGTCACCGACCCCAAGGGAGCGGTCGTGACACGGCTCATCCGGGCCGGCATCTCCCTGTTTAACGCGCACACGAACGCCGACGTCGCCTGCGAGGGCGTGGCCACGGCGCTCGCCGACCTGATCGGCCTACGCGACACGGTGCCGCTCGAACCCTGCGGCGTTGACGCCGAGGGACACGAGATCGGACTGGGCCGCGTCGGAACGGTCGACGAGACGACGCTCGGTGCCTTCGCCGACCACGTCGCCTCCGCGCTCCCCGCCGGTCCTACGGGTCTCCTCGTCGGAGGGGACGAGGCCATGGCGGTGCGTCGGGTCGCCGTCCTGGGTGGCGCGGGGGACAGCGCACTGGACGCAGCGCGCGCAGCCGGCGTCGACGTGTACCTGACAGCAGACCTGCGCCATCACCCGGCCTTAGAGCACCTCGAGGGTGGTTCCCCCGCGCTGCTGTGCGGCTCCCACTGGGCCACAGAGTCGCCGTGGCTGCCCGTGCTCGCCCGGCGCATCGAAGCGGCGGCAGCGGCCGCCGATGTGGAACTTCGCGTCGAAGTCTCTACGATTGTCACCGAGCCATGGACCAGCCACCGAGTCACCCAGGGAGGACTAGCGTGAAAGCGACGCACACCGACCAGCTCGAGCTTCTCGAGCTTCAGAAGCTTGACCAGAAGGAATCGGCGCTGCGCCACAAGCGCGACTCTCACCCCGCCCACGCCACCGTGCGCGAGTTCGCGGGCCGCGTCGCAGACCTGCAGCGCGCCGCGATCAGCCAGAACGCCATCATCGCCGATGTGAGCCGCGACATCACCCGCATCGAAGACGAGATCGGCAAGGTGAGCGAGCGCCGCAAGCGCCAGCAGGGGCGCATCGATAACAACCAGGTGCCCCTGCGCGACATCTCCGCTATGGAGCACGAGATCGCGCAGATGGACCGGCGCCTGTCCAAGCTCGAAGACGACCAGGTCGAGGCCGAAGAACGCCTCGAAGCCGCGCGCGCCGCGCAGGACAAGATGAAGGCCGAAGCCCAGGCGATCACCGCCGACATCGAGCACCTCAAGGCCGAGTTTGAGGCCGACGTCGCCGAGTCCGACGAGGACCTGCGCCGCGTCATCGCCGCCCGCCGCGCTCTGGCCGATCGCCTCCCGCACTCCCTCCTCGAGGAATACGAGGACGCGCGCCGCCGCAACGGCGCCCTGGCCGTCATCGAGGTGCGCGACGGCTACGGCATCGGCGTGGCCGCCGACCTGAGCCCGATGGAGCTCGAACGCATTCGCCTGACCCCCGCCGACGAGCTGTACCTGACCGAGGACACCTCCCAGATTGTCGTGCGCACGGCGGCGAACACGCCCCGCTGAGGCTCAGGCCCGAACCGCGTAGACGTCCGCCAGGTAGAAGCCCTGCCTGCTCGCCGTGACCGTCACCCGCACCCGGGTGGCGGTCACGGGCTTGTCCATGGTGATGATGCGCCGGTAGCCCACGCACTGGACGCGAGCGATCTCCCGCTCGTCGTCACCTTCCACGCACGAGGCCACCACGGCCTCGTCGATGCGCTGCCCGCAGGCGATGTCCTCCTCCAGGACGAGGGCGCCGACCGATTGCGGCGAACCAAAACGCAGCGTCACCGTGTTCGACGAATCCTCGCGGGCGGCGTCGATGCGGCGCGAACGGAAGTCAGCGATCTTCTCCCCGAGTTGCGCCAGAACCCGCACGTCGGCGTCGGCCAGGCGGCCGTGGCGGTTGGGCGGGACGTTGAGCAGGAAGGTCGCGTTACCGCCCACCGACCCCTTCCAAATGGCGAACAGCTCGTCGGCGCTGCGCACCTGGGAGTCTTCGACGTCGTGGTGGAACCAGCCCTTGCGCGTCGAGGTGTTGACCTCCGCGGGGTACCACGCCAGGGGGCCGGAGTAACCTGCCAGGGCCTCGCGTGAGCCCAGGTCTTCGTCGCCGGAGGCCACCTGCCGGGAAAACTCGCCGTCGTCTGCCTTCTGGGACTTCTCCGCGGTGCGCTCGGCCTCGCGCAGGGACGCGGGCACGACGCTCCACTCGTTGGTCCGAACGGATCCCGCCTCATTGCCGCACCAGCGCACGTCGGGGCCGCACACCGAGATGACGGCTTCGGGGGCCAGCGCACGCACGGTGTCGTAGATGCGCTGCCAGTCGTAGGTCTGAACCTTACCGTTGGGGCCCTCCCCGCACGCGCCGTCCAGCCACACAGAAAACACGGGGCCGTAATGGGTGAGCAGCTCGATGAGCTGGTTGATGTAGAAGTCGTTGTAGGCCTCGCCCTGCCCATAGGTCGGCTCCGTCATGTCCCAGGGGGACAGGTAGACACCGAACTTCAGGCCGTGGCGCGCGGCCGCATCCGACACCTCGCGCACCAGATCGCCTGTGCCGCCCTTCCAGGGGGAAGAGGCCACGGAGTGAGCCGTGTACGCCGACGGCCACAGGCAGAACCCGTCGTGGTGCTTGCATGTCAGGATCACGCCGGTCATACCGGCGCTGACGAGAGCGCGCATCCACTGCTCCACGTCCACGTCAGCGGGGTTGAAGAGGGCCGGATCCTCATGGCCCTCGCCCCATTCACGATCCGTCATCGTGTTCATCCCAAAGTGAATGAACGCGTACATCTCCATCTTCTGCCACTGGAGCTGACGGTGAGTGGGCCGAATATTGGCCAGGTAGTCCTCGTTGATCATCGCGACGTTTTCTCCGCTTCGTGGCCGCGCCGGGCCAAGCCTGCGCCCTGCAGGTTCCTGACAAAGGATAGCCCAGCGGCTAATTGGTCACCAGCGTGAGCGCTCGCCTCGCGCCGCCCTGTTTCGTGCCCATCTCGGGCCCGAACTCGACGTCGATGACGCGATGCTCGGCCCCGCGAGCGTCGTGCAACGTCACCGCGTGCGCAGCGTCCGTCAGCGCCTGCTCACACTCGGCCGTCTCGCCCGCGGCGTATCCTCCCGACGCCAGAAGCGTGCCCGTCATCGCGCCGCGCCAGCGCTTGGCATCGTGGGAAATCACCGAGCGCGTACCGTCGGCCTCGCGCACGACGCGCAGCTCCCACACGCGCGCCCACGGCGCCTTGCAGGCCGCCCGGTAGGGGCCCGAGCGGGCATCAATGACGACCTGTCCTGATGCATCCTCGTGCAGGGCCTCGTCCAGGCGCGGCGCCCACCACGTGGACAGGACGCCGAAACCGGGCAGGGACACGCCCATGGCCAGGCGGTGATCGGGAATGAGATCGGCGGGGGAGAGGACACCGAAGAGCCCTGAGAACACCGACACGGACGTCGCGCCCGAGCACTGCCAGGCACCCGGTGCCACGGCCTCGATGGCCTCAAAGAGGACGCCCGTGAACAGCGACGAGGCCGGGGCGCAGGGCGCGGTGTCAAGACCCTCGTTGACGGACAGGTCGATGCGCGCCCCAACCTTGAGCGTGGCCGCCGCCTGCGGGCCCGAGCCCAGGGCGACCAGCGCGTCCGCGACCCGGCGACGATCCGCGTTCAGCGAAGGGCGCGAGAGGGCGTCCAGGGACAGACAAGGCCCGGATTCGGGCGCGTTCTTCCCCTCCGATGGGGGCAACCAGATCAGCATGACGACACCCTATCGCGCCGAAGCCGCCAGGCGCGCTAGAATCGGTGCGGATCTGCCGGCCGGGCGGCCGCGCGCGGAAACGCTCGAGGAACGTCCGGGCTCCACAGGGCAGGGTGATGGCTAACAGCCACCCGGGGTAACCCGCGGGACAGTGCCACAGAAAAGAAACCACCTCCACTGATCGTGGCGGTAAGGGTGAAAAGGTGAGGTAAGAGCTCACCAGCGGCGCGGGCGACCGCGTCGGCTAGGTAAACCCCACCCGGAGCAAGACCGAGCAGCAGGCAGGGCGGCCCGCCTCATGCCTGCGGGTAGGTTGCTGGAGGCCGTCGGCAACGACGGTCCTAGATAGATGGTCGCCACCGCGAGACCGGTAACGGTCCGCGGGCACAGAACCCGGCGTATAGGCCGACAGATCCACGGAAGGACCCCGACGTGCGTCGGGGTCCTTCCGTTGTTTCGGGAGCCGAGTGCCCGCCGCGGGGCGGCGCTTAGGCGCTATGCTGCGCCGCGTAGTAGGCGGCGCCGACGATGCCAGCGGTGTTGAGTAGCTTCGCGGGGATCATGGGGGTCTTCAGCGTGAGCAGGGGCATGAACTTCTCGTGGTTCTCCGAGACACCCCCACCCACGACGAACAGGTCGGGGTTGAGCAGGAACTCCACGTGGCTGTAGTAGCGCTGGAGGCGCTGCGCCCACTGCTCCCAATTCAGGCCCTGGAGTGTCTTTTGGCCCGAAGACGCGTTCTTCTCCGCGTCGGTGCCGTCGATCTCTAGGTGGCCCAGCTCTGTGTTGGTCAGCAGTGTGCCGTTGACGATGATGGCCGAGCCAATGCCCGTGCCCTGCGTCGTAAACACGATGACCCCGTCGCGGCCCTTTGCCGCTCCGTAGGCGACCTCGGCGATGCCCGCGGCGTCCGCGTCGTTGAGGGCGACGACGGTGCGGCCCAGGAAACGCTCCATCAGAGCATCCACATTGACGTTAACCCACGACTGATCGAGGTTCGCCATGTAGGGGATGACGCCGTCGAAGACGGGGGCGGGGAAGGTGACGCCAATCGGCACGCCGACCTTCACGTCGAGCTGGTCGATGACCTCGCGGCAGACCTGCGCCACGGCTTCGGGGGTTGCCGGGGTGGGGGTGGGAATACGAACCTGATCGCCGATGTACTCGCCGGTCTCAAGATCCACCAGCGCGCCCTTCACGCCGGATCCGCCGATGTCGATGCCGCAAGCGACCTGAACCATGACCCCTCCTCGGGTAACGTGTGTCCTGTTGTGTGCGCGGGCTCCTGGCGCCCAACGTATTTGAATTGTAACGGAGGCCACCGCGATAAACACAATTCGTTTGCAAAACGAACGCGACCCGCCTCATATCGTGAGAAAACGAGGCGGGCCGCGTTCGTTTCGGTGATCAGGGAAGGGTCAGGATCTCGGCCCCGTCCTCGGTCACGACAATCGTGTGCTCGAACTGCGCGGTGCGCGAGCGGTCGGCGGTCGCGATCGTCCAATCGTCGTCCCAGCGCTCCCACTCGACGGTGCCCAGCGTCAGCATGGGCTCGATCGTGAAGACCATCCCGACCTCCATGACCGTGTCGTAGGAGGGGGCCGCGTCGTAATGGGGGACGATGAGGCCGGAGTGGAAGGCCTCGCCGACGCCGTGGCCCGTGAAATCGCGCACGACCCCGTAGTCGAATCGCTTCGCGTATGCCTCGATGACGCGCCCGATCACGTTGATTTCGCGGCCCGGACCCACGGCCTTGATGCCGCGCATCATCGCGTTCTTCGTTCGTTCGATGAGCAGGTGGGACTCCTCGTCGACCGTGCCGACCTCGAACATGGCGCAGGTGTCGCCGTGGACGCCGTCCTTGTAGGCCGTGATGTCGATGTTGATGATGTCGCCGTCTTGAAGCGGGCGGTCGTCGGGGATGCCGTGGCAGATGACCTCGTTGATCGAGGAACAGAGGGACTTGGGGAAGCCCATGTAGCCTAGACACGACGGGTAGGCGTCGTGCGCGAGCAGGTACTCGTGGCCGATACGGTCTAGCTCGTCGGTGGTCACGCCCGGCGCGATAGCGGCGCCCACGGCCTCGATGGCACCGGCGGCGATGCGCCCGGCCTCGCGGATCTTCGCGATCGTCTCGGGGCTCTTGACGTCCGAGGTCGTGACGCGCTCGGGGCCGTCGTGGAACATGTATTCGGGGCGCGCGATGTGCTCAGGCACGGCGCGCCGGGCCGAGACGCGTCCGGGCTTCAGCGTGCCCAGGGGCGCGCGGCGTGCCAGCGGTGATGCTTCCATGGTTCTTCCTCCTGCAAACGGGTGGCGTCAGTCGTTTTTGTAGTTGTCGGGGCCGGGGAAGGAGCGCTCGCGCACCGCCTCCACGTAGTCGGACGCGGCCTCGCGCAGAGCCTGACCAAGCTGGCCGAACTGTCGCACGAAAGAGGGCGTCCAGTCGGAGTATCCGGCCATGTCGGACCACACGAGCACCTGTCCGTCGGTGTTCGGACCCGCGCCAATGCCGATGGTGGGGATACTCAGGGTTTGGGTGAGCTCCGTCGCGATGGAAGCGGGCACCATCTCGAAGACGACGGCGAAGGCTCCGGCCTTTTCGACGGCTTCGGCGTCCGCGCGCAGCTGATCGGCACCAGCGCCTCGTCCCTGCATGCGCGGTCCGCCCAGCGTGTTTTCGGACTGGGGCGTGTATCCCAGGTGCGCGCACACGGGGATGCCGGCGGCCGTGAGTGCGGCGATGATGTGAGCGCGGCTCTGCCCGCCCTCAAGCTTGACGGCGTGGGCGCCGGCCTTCATGAGCGTGCTCGCCGAGGCGAAGGCGTGCTCCGCGGTGTCCTCGTAGGTGCCGAAAGGCAGATCGGCGACGATCATCGCCCGAGAGGTTGAGCGAGCGACGGCGGCTGTGGCGCGCTCCATGTCCTCCAGGGTGACGGGCAGCGTCGAGCCGTGCCCCAAGATCACGTTCCCCAGCGAATCGCCCACGAGGAGTATGTCGATCCCGGCGGCCTCCAGGATGGGCGCGGTCAGGGCGTCGTAGGCGGTGAGCATGGTCAGGGGGATGCCCTCGGCCTTGGCGCGCGCGATGTGCTGGACGCGCACGCGCTTGGCGTTGAAGAGGGTGGGGGTTGGCGACGAGGCCGGGGCCGCGCCTTCAGGGTGCGTGATGTGAGACATGGGGGTCCTGTCTGGAGACAACGGGTGCGCTCACGCGCATTCACGCCTTCCAGGGTAGCGCGGCGGCGGACCCGGTGAGCTGTGAGGATGCGCGACCGGGTAGGATGGGGGACAGTGCGCGTGATGCGCGCAGTAATGACCCCAGTAGGAAAGAAGAAGGAAGCAGGACATGGCTGGCAATGCCCCTGACCTTGATCCTCTTGACGAGGCCGCCGTCGACGCAGTGCGCGCCCAGGGCCTCGTCGATATTGAAGAAGCAGATTCGCTGGACGCCCTCAAGGCCGTTCGCGCCGCTCTTCTTGGCGATCAAGCCCCGCTCGTGACCGCGAACCGCACGATCGGTTCGCTGGAGCCCTCGAAGCGCGGTCTGGCCGGAAAGAACCTCGGACAGGCGCGCAAGGCGCTGACCGAGGCGCTCGATGCCCGCAAGGAGGTCCTCGCCGCCGAGCACGAGGCACGCATGCTGGTCGAGGAGTCCGTGGACGTCACGGTCCCCACGCGCCGCCGCCCCGCCGGTGCCCGCCACCCCCTGGAGACGCTCATGGAAGAGGTCGCTGACTTCTTCGTGGCCATGGGTTGGGACATCGCCGAGGGCCCCGAGATCGAGCACGAGTGGTTCAATTTCGACTCACTCAACTTCGACATCGATCACCCCGCCCGCCAGATGCAGGACACCCTCTACATTGACGGCCGCAGCGTGGGCGGCGAGAAGGAGGAGGACGGCCACCTGGTGATGCGCACGCACACCTCGCCCGTGCAGTCCCACTCGATGCTCGCGCGCGGTGTGCCGCTGTACGTGGCGTGCCCGGGTAAGGTCTTCCGTTCCGACGCGCTGGATGCGACGCACACGCCGGTCTTCCACCAGGTCGAGGGCCTCGCGGTTGACAAGGGACTGACGATGGCGCACCTCAAGGGCGTTCTCGATCACTTTGCCAAGGCCATGTTCGGCCCCGAGGCGAAGACCCGCCTGCGCCCCTCCTACTTCCCCTTCACCGAGCCCAGCGCCGAGATGGACCTGTGGTTCCCCCAGAAGAAGGGCGGCCCCGGCTGGATCGAGTGGGGCGGTTGCGGAATGGTCAACCCCAACGTCCTGCGCGCCAACGGCATCGATCCCGAGGTCTACTCGGGCTTCGCGTTCGGCATGGGCATTGAGCGCACGCTGATGCTGCGTCACGGCATCGCTGACATGCATGACATCGTCGAGGGAGACGTTCGCTTCTCCCAGCAGTTCGGCGTCAATGGAAGGGGAAACTGACATGCCTATGGTTCCGCTGAGCTGGCTGGCCGACCACGTCGACGTTCCTGAGGGGACGGACGCCGAGGCCCTGGCCGCCGCCCTGGTCAAGGTCGGCCTCGAGGAAGAAGAAATCCATCCCGCCCGCGTCATCGGCCCCCTCGTCGTGGGCCGCGTCCTGACGCGCGTGGAGGAGACCGCTTCGAACGGCAAGACCGTCAACTACTGCCGCGTGGACGTGGGCGAGTACAACGACGCCCCCGGCACGGGCAAGGAGCCTTCGGAGCTGCCCAGCCGCGGCATCATCTGCGGCGCGCACAACTTCGACGTTGACGACCTGGTGGTTGTCTCGCTGCCGGGAGCCGTGCTGCCGGGCGACTTCCAGATCGCCGCACGCAAGACCTACGGTCACGTCTCCGACGGCATGATCTGCTCCGCGCGCGAGCTGGGTCTGGGCGAGGATCACAGCGGCATCATCGTCCTGCCGCAGTACTTCCCGGATCGTGAGATCCCCGCGGTCGGCACGGACATCGTGTCCTGGCTGGGGCTGGGGGAGGAGGTCCTGGAGATCAACGTGACCCCGGACCGCGGCTACTGCTTCTCGATGCGCGGCATCGCGCGCGAGTACTCCCACTCGACCGGCGCCGCTTTCCGCGACCCGGGCCTGCCCGGCGTCGTGGCC
>NZ_ALIY01000013.1:0-4281 GCF_000283035.1 Actinomyces sp. ICM58 | reverse complement strand
GACGCCGGGGCTGCGATCGCGAGCGCGCACGCGCCAGCGAGCGCGAGCAGCGCCACCGGTTTCTTCGATGTCATCTACGTAACTCCAATGTGTTGACTCAGTGCCGATGGGACAGCGAAGCGAACTTCGACCTATCGGTTATCACACGGTACAACACATGGGACCCCTTCGGCACGGGCCGCCAATGGATGGAAAGGAACCACCGACGAGGACGGGGCCCGGGATCGCTCGCAAAGAAACGTTCCCGGGCCCAGGCCTCGTGACTTAGAAGCAACCGGCCGGCGTTAGCGCTGCCAGGCTCCCGACTCGTCGAAGACGTAGGTACGACCGTTGATAACTTGCGTTCCGGTCAGCATCGCGCCGGACGGGGCCAGGTAATACCAGGTACCCCTGTCCTTGACCCACCCGGTCGCCATCCGTCCGGAGGCGTTCAGGAAGTACCAGGTACCGCCGTCCTCGACCCAGCCGATCGCCATCGCGCCGGAGCCCGTCAGGTAGTACCAGGAGCCACCGTTGGCCAGCCAGCCGGTGGCCATGACCTTCGTGGCGGGGTCGAGGAAGTACCACTGACCGCCGTCGCGCACCCAGCCGCTCACGAGGGCGCCCTCGGAATCGGCGTACACCCACTCCCCGCTGGCACGCTTGAGGAAACCGGTCATCATGTAGCCGGACGGCCCGAACTGGTAGTCGCGGCCGTTGATGGTGAACCAGCCGGCCTTCAGGTACGTCTGGCCGTCGGCGCACACGTACCACCAGCCCACGGCATCCTTGGCCCAGTGACCGCCCTCGGGGCTCACGCACGGGCTGGGCGTGCCCGGGTTGCCGCTCAGCAGGTTGATCGGGAAGACCTCGGAGGGGTTCAAGCCGTAATCCCACGCGAGGATGTACGGGTTGGCGATGACGTCGCCCGTGCCGCCCTGATCGGTCCACGCCTGCTGGATCACGCTCATCGGAATCTCCACGTGGTACGTGTAGCGACCGTCGGCGCCGACGCTGCCCTCGTCCTCGGTGAAGACGTGGCGGTAGAACCACAGGCCGTCGGCCGGATCGTGCAGGTCGACCGCCGCCAGCGGCGAGTCATCGGTGACGTCGAAGGTGACGACGAAGCCCTCACCCTTTCCGGAGTACACCAGCTCGGAAATGACGGGCGCCGCGGTGTCGAGACGGAAATCGTAGGAGATCGACTGCTCGGTGCGCGACGGGCCGTCGTTGTGCGCGAAGAGCGTCAGCTTGTACGCGCCGTCGGGCATGCGCGCAAACTTCTCCGCGTTCGCGTCGAAGGCCGTGGAGTCATGGTAGGCCTCGACCCACGTGTTCTCCTCGGTGCTGGTCAGGTAGATGGACTTCCAGTTCCGGTAGTTGGTCACCGTGAAGACTGTCTCCCCGGCCTCGTTCGTGTAGGTGCTGGTGAGCGCGTGGACGCTGCGCAGCGTGCCCGTGCGGGGTTCGAGGACCGTCGGGGCGCCCGAGGCCGCAGACCGCGAGATCACGTAGCGCTGCGGGTTGGGCTTTCCGGTGCGGTCGGCCACCTTGATGAGGGGGTTGTACCCGAGGGAGTCCCCGGTGGAACCGTTGACGATCTCCGAGGCCCGGGTGTGCGCCCCGCCCGTCGAGGCGAGCGCGTCGAAGATGGGGGCCTTGCCCCAGTCGCCGTAGAAGCCCAGGTAGGGCACGGCCAGGTCGGGCTGACCATCGGTCTTCGACGCGAAGCGCACGAAGCCGTCCAGGAACGTGCCGTTGGGCGTGTTGTCCGCGACGTAGGAGGCGAACTCGGAGCCGGGCATGACGTCGACGCCGACGGTGGCCTCGCCTAAGGCCGGCACCGTGACAGTCGCGCCCTCAGCCGAGGCCGATGCCGCGCCGGAGTACGTGACCTCCACGCCACGGCCTCGCCAATCCGAGGAGTGCTCCGTGAAGAACCCGCCGTCAACGATCTCCGACAGGGCCTGGGAGCTCAGCTCGTAGGTCGCGGGCGCCGCGCCGAGGTTGTGGAGCGTGACATCGAAGTGCCAGCCCGTCGTGCCATCCCCCAGGTCGGCCTTGGGGCGGGAGGGCTCGGCGGCGCCCGCCACGGTCGGGTACACGGACGAGGTCGTGGCAGCCAGGGCGTCGACGAGGCCCGCACCCTGCTTGCGCGGGGAGTACAGGGCCCCCGAGGTCTGGGCCGCGTCTGTCAGGGGGCGCGCGGTTCCCATGATGAGGTTCTGGACGACGTCAGCCTTGTCGCGAGCGCTCATCGAGGCGAAGAGCGGGTCGGACTGGACGCGCTGCAGGACGATCGCGCTGATGCCCGCCATCTGCGGGGTCGCCATCGAGGTTCCCGACGTCTGCTCGTATGCACCGTTCGGTATAGCGGAGAAAACGTTGCCACCGGGCGCGGCGATCTCCGGCTTGAGGCGCAGGTCGGGGGACACGCCCCACGAGGAGAACTCCGAGGCCTCGTAGGTGGTGGACTGGGGCAGGACCTGACCCTCGGCGATGGTCAGGTGATGGTCGGAGGCAGCCAGCATGGCCTGCCCGTCCGCCTGGGAGATGAACGCGGCGGGCACGTCCTGGGTCGTCAGATTCATGATGATGAGCGAGCCGACCGAGACGTTGTTGTAGACGAGGACGCCCGCCGGGTGCAGGTCGTAGAGGTTCTCGACCTTCTTCTGGTAGGTCATCTTGCCGCGCGAGACGAGCGCGATCTTACCGGACAGCCCGTTCGGGAACTTCTCCTTCAGGGCGGCAACATCCTCCTCGGAGGCGAAGCCGGCGTCCACATACTCGTAGGTGCCGGCAGGCAAGTCGGAGAAGTAGGCGACCTTCTCACCGTTCATGCCGCGCGAACGCTGGTAGCCGATATCCATGCCGGCGGCCGTGAAGGCGTTCCGGATGAGCGCGTTCTCGACGGAGCCTACGGCCACGACCGAGGGGTAGGTGGCGGGCTCGTCCATCACGGAGGTGTCGGGGTCGGAGGCGTAGGGCAGGCCCTTGCCGGAGTTGTTGCCGTATCCGGTCGAGAAGGCGTTGCCCGCGGCCGCGTTGACGGTAATCCCCTCCTCCTGGAGCTTCTTGTACACAGTGTCGTAGACCGAGTCGGCCTCGTTGTCCATGCCGGCCGTCCACCCCAGCGACAGGTTAATGACGTCGGGGCGCAGGACGACCATGTCGTCGAGCGCGGCCAGCAGCGCCGAGTCCAGCAGGGCGTCGTCCTCGCTGCGCGTCACCTTGCCGACGATAATCTGCGCGTCCGGGGCGGTGCCGACGATCTTGTCGGCGTTGCCGGCGGCGATGCCGGCGACGTGCGTCCCATGGAATCCGGAGCCACCCTCGCGCGGGGCGGCATCCACATCGTCATCCGCGTAGTCGTAGGCGAAGGGGAACTTCTCGGACATGTACTGGCCGGACTTTCCGGCCCCCAGGTGAGGCACCAGCGCCTGCACCTGATCCTCGGACAGGGCGACGTTGTCGGGCATAGCCCCCGTGAACGCCGGGTGAGTCATGTCGACGCCCGTGTCGATGACCGCGATGACCTTCCCCTCGCCCTTCTGCGTGACCTGGTCGGTGCGCATCATGAGCTGGGCGCTCAGATTCGCCGGGTCCTGCCCCTCCGCCTGGGAAGCCCTGGTGCCGCCTTCGGCGTCCATGGCCGCCACGTCGCTGACGTGCCCCTCGCGCTCCAGGAACGCAGCCCGCACGCCGCTCGACGCCCGGATCACGTCCAGGGAACCGGCGGGCGCGCGCAGCGCGAAACCGACCAGGGCGTTGTCGTACTCGCGCTGCACCTGCACCTGCGCTCCCGGGAACGCCCCGGCCACGGCCTCGTTGATCGAGGCGAGGGAGGCGGCGGCATCCGCCCCGTCGTCAAGCTGGACGATGATGCCGACGACGCGCGCCGGGTCCCGATCGGTGTCCGATTCCGCGTCGTGGCTCTGGCCGCTCTTCGAGGTCAGCGCCGTGTCGAGATCTCCGACGGGCAGGGACGAGGCAGCGGTCTCCGTCGCGGGTCTCTCTCCCGAGACCAGGGGCGAGGCCACGGACGCGGGGCCCGTGACGGCGAGCGCGCACGCGCCGACAAACGCCAGGAGGACAGCTGGTTTCTTCATTGACATAAGCCTTCTCCAATGTGTTGACAGACGGCTCCTGTCAGCGTGTGGCACTCCCACGCCGCAGCCGCCTGACCTAAAGCTACCGGAAAAGACCACGATGACAAGCCGTCACCCATTGTCGAAAAACTTAAGCCCGCCTGAAGTGTCCAACACGACGGGGCCCGGGAACGCCTCAATCGTTGCGTTCCCG
>NZ_ALIY01000012.1:0-9105 GCF_000283035.1 Actinomyces sp. ICM58 | reverse complement strand
CCGCCCCCGTTCTTCAGCTGCGATCAGTTCACGCCGAGGATGTCTGTGACGAAGACCAGGGTCGCGCCGCCGGGGATGCCGGCCTGCGGGACGCCGCGGGCGCCGTAGCCAAGCTCGGCGGGGATGGACAGGAGCACGCGGTCACCCACGCGCTTGCCCACCAGGCCCTCATCCCAACCGGGGATGACCATGCCGACGCCGATCTGGAAAGACAGGGCGCCGCCGCGGTCGAAGGAGTTGTCGAAGTCGGTAGCCGAGCCGAAGACCGCGCCGTAGTAGTGGCAGGTGATCGTGTCGCCGGCCTCGACCTCCTGGCCGTCGCCGGCGCGCAGGACCTCGACGACGAGCTCGTCGGAGGGAGTGCCATCGAAGGAGAGGGCGGGCTTGCGGCCAAATTCGCCGGTGACAGAAATGTTCTCCATGGGTTCTTCCTTGGTGGGGTAAGTGTCGAGTGATGGACGAGCCGTCAGTTGCGGCGCATCAAGTACGACAGGATCTTGAGGATCTCGAGGTAGATCCAGATGACGTCCGTCATGATCGCGAAGGTGCACAGCCACGAGTACTTCTCAGGCACGCCGGCGTTCACGCCAACCTTGACAGCGTCAAAGTCGCGCACGAGGCACAGGACACCGATGAACACAGCGAACAGACCAATGATGACGCCCAGCGGGATACCCAAGACCCGAATATTGGTCACCAGCGTCATGTCGACGGCGCCGGTGACCCCCAGCACGAAGCTGATGGCGTAGTAGATGGCGAAAGCGGTCGAGCCCAGGAAAGCCACGCGGGTCAGGGTCTTGGAGTTACGCACGAAGCCGAAACTGAACGCCGCAAGCGTCACGCCGATCACGATCAGGGTCGCCAGGACAGCCAGGACGACAATGCCCGGGTAGAGCATCTCGAAAACGAAGGACAACGCACCCAGCACGAAGCCCTCGATCAGCGAGTAGGCGATGATCGCCCCGGGGCGCACCTTCTTCGAGAAGCGCACGAACAGGCCCAGGCCGAGGGTCACGGCGCACAGGCCGAGGGCGGTCACCATCGCCAGTGCGGGGACAATCACGCCGGCCATCCAGCCGACGACGGCGCCGGCCACCAGCAGGCCGAAGCACATGAGGGACTTGACCACGACATCGTCGTAGGTCATGTGCCCACGGTCCACCGCGTCGGCGGCAGGGGCGTTCATCATCGCCTCATAGGAGGCCATCTGATCCCCGTAGGCGCCCTGCTGGCCGTAGGCCTGCTCCTGGGGCATACCATAGGGGCCCTGCTGGCCATACGCCTGGCCCTGCTGGGTCTCGTAGGGGTTCGCCTGGCCCCCATAGGGGTTGGGTGCCTGCTGCGCGGCGGGCTGATAGCCGGGCATCGTGGGATATCCGGCGGGAGTCTGGGACTGAGCGGACCAGTCCTTCTGAATCGAGTTCATCACCGGGTTGGCCATATTTCCTCCTTGGTCAGTGATGCATTGCCTCTAGTGTCGCACGAGGCACCCCCACAGTGGGAAACGTACCATTATGCGCGCAACGAAACTGAGGATCCACCCGGGGGCACGCTCAGGCGAGCCCCGGCCACGGCCTCGTCCGTGCCGCGCGGATAGTACCCCCGGTGGGACTCGAACCCACAACACACCGATTTTAAGTCGGTTGCCTCTGCCAATTGGGCCACGGGGGCCAGACGCGAGTCCAGCCTACGGGAGGCCGGCGCCCGCATCAAGCCTGATCGATCATCGCCATCGCAATACCGTCGAGGATGTCGTGCTCGGAGGTGACGACCTCGTCGATGGGGTGCCCGGCGCCGCTCGCGCGATCCAAAACACGCGTCACGATGCGGCTCCAGATGAGCGCGCCGGCGGCAATCACGTCCTCGCGGCCCTCGGGCATAAACCCCAGGGAAGCCTTGACGGAGACCGGTTGGTCGACCATGAAGCGCACGGCCTCCTCGATCTGAGCGGCGCTCAGGCGCGCCCCGTGGATGCGTTCAGGCTGGTAGGAGGTGAGCCCCAGCGCCTGCGCGGTCAGCGTCGTCACCGTGCCGGCGACGCCCACGAGGGAACGCACCCGCGCCAGATCCACCGCCTTCTCCGCGCCATCCAGCTGCTCGTCGATCCACGCGATCGCGCGCTCCTGCTCCGCCTTGGGCACGCCGCCCGCGGGGTCGACGTGGGCGAAAAACTTCTCCGTCAGGCGCACCGCACCCATGTCGATCGACACCGCCTGCTTGACGCTCGTCGATCCCAGCACCAGCTCCGTCGAGCCGCCGCCGATATCGACGACCAGCATGGGGGCGTCAACCCCCTCCCCGAGCCCGCCGACCGCGCCGGAAAACGACAGCGACGCCTCCTGCGTGCCGACGACCACTTCGGGTTCAACACCGATGACAGCCTTAATCTGGCGGACGAATTCAGCGCTGTTGGAGGCGTCGCGCGTCGCCGAGGTCGCCACGAAACGGGTGCGCGTCGCGCCCAGCTTCTCGATCATGCGCTGATACTCGACCGTCGCCTCCACCGTCCGCTCGATCGCGGCCGGATCTAGGTAGCCGCGTGCATCCACCCCCTGTCCCAGGCGCACGATGCGCATCTGGCGCGTCAGATCGGCGAGGCGGGGTCGCCCGTCCTCGCCGACGGTGGCGTCGGCGACGAGCAGTCGGATGGAGTTTGTTCCACAGTCAATGGCAGCTACGCGGGTCATCGCTTCGTTTCTGGTGGGTTCTTTCCCGGACGAGGCCGGGGCTAGCTCATGTGGGTGCGCTCAGCAGGAGCAGCGCGCGGTCGAAAACAGGCCGCGCTCCTCAAGCATGGCGAGCGCGCGATCGCCGATCGGGTTCACGCCCGGTCCCGCGGCCAGCGAGTGGCCCACGAGGGCGTGCAGGCACTTGACGCGCGTCGGCATGCCGCCCGCGCTCACGCCGGAAATCTCGGGGACGTCGCCCAGGGACAGGCGCGCATCGATGTAGGCCTGGTGGGCGCGCGCGTAGGCGGCGCGCAGCTCCTCGTCGGCGGCGAGCTCCTCGTTCAGGGCGTCCATGACGTGCTCGGCCTCCAGCGTCGAGGCGCCCTTCACGGCGGCCGGATGCGTCAGGTAGTAGGTCGTGGGGAATGGGGTCCCGTCGGGCAAGCGCGGCGCGGTGGCGACGACCGTGGGGCGCCCGCACACGCAGCGCGCGGCGATGCCGACGACGCCTCGGGGCACGCGCCCCAGCTGCTCGCGCAGGACCTCGAGGTCCTCTTCGGTGGCGTCGGTGGTGTTAACGAGGCTCATTCTCCGCTTTCTTGGCCGGTGGTGGGCGCCTGGCCCGACTGGCTGGTGTCAGCCGACGGGATGGGCGTCGCGCTGGGCGGCTGATCCGCCTTCCCCACTAGGATAGCGAGCTGCTGCACCCAGGGCCGCGCGGGCCCCGTCGGCGCCGCGGCCGCAGCCATCGCGGAATCCTGGTATTGCGGCCCCGGATCCACGACCGTGTATTGAGTCTCACCCGGGCGCACGTACCCCAGGCGTTCACGCGCCTGCGCCGAGATGTAGTCCGGGTCGTTCCACAGGTCCAGCTGGCGCTGCATCTCCTCGTTGTGGCGCTGCTGCTCTGCGACCTGCGCCTTGATCTGGGCGAGCTCGCGTTCCTGCTGCCACCACTGGTACACGCTGGGCACCAGCATGACCGCGAGGATCGCAGCGACCGTCAGGACGACGACGAGGCGCGTGGAGATATCCAGGCCGCCGATCGACAGGACGGAGGCACCCTCACGGCCGCCCCGAGCGCCCTGGCGCTCCCGGGCGCGCTGCGCCCGCCGTTCCTTCGCGGAGGCCTTGCGCTCCGCGCCCGCCTCGGCCTTCCCAGCGTCCGCCTTCTTTCCCTTGCGCGTGCTCCGCGCCGAGGCCTCGTCCCCCTTCGCGGCCTTGGCCGCGGCCCTGCGCTGACGCGACTTTTCCGCGTTGATCTCACGCGTCGTGCGCGCTGCCTCCGAAGTGGAGGAGCGGCGACGTGAGGAAGGGCGGGAGGAAGGACGACGGCTAGCCATTCTTCTATCGTGCCCTATGAATGCGAATTTGGCTCACCCCCACGCCGTGAAAAAACTCCGCGCGGACCCTTGCGGGCCCGCGCGGAGCTATGCGGCTAGTTGCCTAGGCTCACTTGAAGCGAGGGAAGGCAGAGCGGCCGGCGTACACGGCGGCCTCGCCCAGCTGCTCCTCGATGCGCAGCAGCTGGTTGTACTTGGCGACGCGCTCGGAACGAGCGGGAGCACCGGTCTTGATCTGGCCGGAGTTGGTGGCGACGGCCAGGTCGGCGATCGTGGTGTCCTCGGTCTCACCGGAGCGGTGCGAGGTCATCGAACGGTAGCCGTTGCGGTGAGCTTCCTCGACGGCGTCGAGGGTCTCGGTCAGCGAACCAATCTGGTTCACCTTCACGAGCAGCGCGTTCGCGGCACCCAGCTCGATGCCCTTCTTCAGGCGGGCGGGGTTGGTGACGAACAGGTCGTCACCGACCAGCTGGACGCGGCCACCGATCTCGGCGGTCAGGGCCTTCCAAGCATCCCACTCGTCCTCATCCAGCGGATCCTCAATGGAAACCAGCGGGTAGTTCGAGATGAGCTTCTCGTAGTACTCAACCATGTACTCGGTCGAGCGGCCTTCGCCCTCGAACTGGTACAGGCCGTCCTTGAAGAACTCGGAGGAGGCGACGTCCAGGGCCAGGGCGACGTCCTCGCCCGGCTTGAAGCCGGCCTTCTCGATCGCGGAGACGATCAGGTCGAGGGCCTCAGCGTTGGAGTCCAGGTTGGGGGCGAAGCCGCCCTCGTCGCCCAGACCGGTGGACAGACCGCGGTCCTTCACGACGCCCTTGAGCGTGTGGTAGACCTCGGCGCCCCAGCGCAGGGCCTCACGGAAGGAGGGAGCGCCGAGGGGGGCGATCATGAACTCCTGGATGTCAACGTTGGAGTCCGCGTGGGAGCCACCGTTGAGGATGTTCATCATGGGAACGGGCAGGACGTGAGCGTTGGGGCCGCCCAGGTACTTGTACAGGGGCAGGTCCGCGTACTTCGCAGCGGCCTTGGCGACGGCGAGGGAGACGCCGAGGATGGCGTTCGCGCCGAGCTTGCCCTTGTTGGGGGTGCCGTCCAGGTCAATCATGGCCTGGTCGATGTAGCGCTGATCGTCGGCTTCCTCACCGATGAGCTCGGGGGCGATCTGCTCGACGACGGCATCAACGGCGTCCTGGACGCCCTTGCCAAGGTAGCGGCCCTTGTCGCCATCGCGACGCTCGACGGCCTCGAACGCGCCGGTGGACGCGCCGGAGGGGACGGACGCGCGCGCAGCGGTGCCGTCCTCGAGGACGACCTCGACCTCAACAGTCGGGTTACCGCGCGAGTCTAGGATCTCGCGTGCACCAATGCCTTCAATAACTGCCACGTCATTCTCCAATCGATGTTGTTGCGTGGAAGCGGTCAGTACAACGGTAATACGGACCGCCATATGTGGTCACCCCCGATGAGGGGACGTTTTTCAATGTGGGACGAAGCGTCCCGCTGCGCGACGCCGGGCAAGCGACATTAGTCCCCGCCCGGTGTGAGCGAATGCTCACACAAGCGTCATCGCGTGGTGGTTCCCGGCGTACCTCCACCCATCAGCGAGGAGACGTCGGGTTCCTTCTCGCCGGAGACCGCGTCACCGAACATGGGCACCGTCACCTCCTCGGTTCCGCCCACGGAGGGCTGCGGGAAGCGCGGGTTGAGGCGCGCATTCGCCGTCTGGCGGGCCTGAGCGAAGGCGGTGTTGAGCGTGTCCACGGCCTGAGGGTTCGTAGAGACGAACCTGTTGAGCTCCTGGCGCAGCAGCATGGACTTCACGGCCGCTCGCGTGCCGCGTCCCAGCGCAGGGCTCTGCACGCCGACCTCTTGGGCGACCTCCGTGACAGCCTGGTCGATCTGTTCATCGCTCACCGTGAGGCCCACGGCGGCGCCCGTATTCTCCAGCAGGGGCTCGTTGATCAGGTGCGAGCGCACGGTGGCGGCGTCAATGTCCGTCTTCCCGCCCGTGAACTCGTGGATCTGAGCGACCGCCTCGTCGACTTCCTCGATGCTGTAGCTCCCCGCGGAGGAGGTGACGGCTGCTCCGGGATGGGCCGAGCACGCCCCCATTCCCAGTCCTGCGGCCGCGATGAGAGCGGCGGTCACCAGCTGACGTGTGTAGCGCACGAGCATTCCTTCCTCAGATGTGTTGCGACGCAATGGGACCAGTGTATTCCACCACAGGGCCTACTCGCCAAAAGGCACGAGAATCTTGGTCACCAGCGTCTCCACCCACTCCAGAAGCGGGCCGTCGGTGAGCGTGGATCCGCCGACGCGCGAGGTGAGGGGCAGGGGCACCAGGACCTGGCGGACGGTCGCCTTGATGACGGTGCCCGGGTGCAGTCGCTTGAGGCGCATCACCTGCGAATCGCGCAGCTCGACGGGCGAGACGCGCAGGTACTTGCCCTGCGTGACAACCTCGGTGATCCCGGCGCGGCGCACGATCTCGCGCAGCCGTGCGACGGCGAACAGCAGGTCGACCTGGGGCGGGATGGGGCCGTATCGGTCGACCAGCTCCTCGCGCACGTCGGCTTCCTGCTCGGGAGTGGTCGTGGCGGCGATCTTCGCGTAGACCTCGAGGCGCAGGCGCTCCCCTCGCACGTACCCCTCGGGGATGTGCGCGTCGACCTGCAGGTCCATGCGCACGTCGGCCTTCTCGGCGGGCGCGTCGCCGCGGTAGGCGGCAACCGCGTCGGAGACCATGCGCACGTACAGGTCGAATCCGACGCCCTCGACGTGGCCCGATTGGGCCCCTCCCAGGAGGTTGCCGGCGCCTCGGATCTCGAGGTCACGCTGGGCGACTGCCAGGCCCGCGCCCAGCTCGGTGTTCGCGGCGATCGTCTTGAGGCGCTCGTGAGCGGTCTCGGTGAGCGCCTTGTCGCCGGGGTAGAAGAAGTACGCGTAGGCTCGTTCGCGGCCTCGCCCGACGCGCCCGCGCAGCTGGTGGAGTTGGGACAGGCCGAAGGTGTCGGCGCGGTCCACGATGAGGGTGTTCGCGTTGGAAATGTCCAGGCCGGTTTCGACGATGGTCGTGCACACGAGGACATCGAACTCGTGGTTCCAAAAGTCCTGGATGACGGCCTCGAGCTGATGCTCGTTCATCTTGCCGTGGGCGGTGCGCACGCGCGCCTCAGGGACCAGCTCGGCGATGTGGGAGGCAACCGAGGAAATCGAGTCGACGCGGTTATGCACGTAGAACACCTGGCCGTCGCGCAGGAGCTCGCGCCGGATTGCGGCGCTGACCTGGGCGTCCGTGTAGGCACCGACGAAGGTCAGGACGGGCTGGCGTTCCTCCGGCGGGGTCTGGAGGATCGACATCTCGCGGATGCCGGAGATCGCCATCTCGAGGGTACGCGGGATCGGTGTGGCGGACATGGACAGGACGTCCACGTCGGTGCGCAGCGCCTTGAGAGTCTCCTTGTGCTCGACGCCAAAGCGCTGCTCCTCGTCGATGATGACCAGGCCAAGCTTCTTGAAGGAGACGGTGCCGGTCAGCAGGGAATGTGTGCCGATGACCAGGTCGACCTCGCCCGAGGCCAGCCCCACCTTGACCTCCTCGGTCTCCTTAGGCGTCGAGAAGCGCGAGAGGGTGCCGATGCGCACGGGGAAGCCCGCGTAGCGCTCGGCGAAGGTTTCCGCATGCTGGGTGACCAGCAGGGTCGTGGGCACGAGGACGGCGGCCTGGTAGCCGTCCTGGATGGCCTTGAAGGCGGCGCGCACGGCGATCTCGGTCTTGCCGTAGCCGACGTCGCCGGTAAGCAGGCGGTCCATGGGGACGGGCTTTTCCATGTCGGCCTTGACCTCGTCGATGGTGACGAGCTGGTCGGGGGTCTCCACGTAGGGGAAGGCGTCCTCGAGTTCGCGCTGCCAGGGAGTGTCGGGCCCGAAGGCGTGTCCTTTCGTCTGCTGGCGCACGGCGTACAGGCGGATGAGCTCCTTGGCGACCTCGTTCACCGCCTTCTTGGCGCGCGCCTTGGTCTTGGCCCAGTCGGCGCCGCCCATCTTCGTCAGGGCCGGCTCGTCGGATCCGGTGTACTTCGAAATCTGGTCCAGGGCGTCGGTGGGCACGAAGAGCCGGTCGGCGGGCTGGCCGCGCTTGGAAGGCGCGTACTCGATGACCAGGTAGTCGCGCGTGGAGGCGGCGTCCCCGCGCCCGATCGTGCGCGAGACCAGCTCGATGAAGCGCCCGATGCCGTGCTGGTCGTGGACAATGTAGTCCCCGGGGTGCAGGGTCAGCGGGTCCACACCCTTGCGCCTGCGCGAGGGCATGCGTCGCATATCGCGCGTGGAGGCGCCGACGCGCCCGGTCAGGTCGCCTTCGGTGAGGATCGCGAGTTTCAGATGGGGCGCCACGAATCCGACGCCGGCCTGCGCGGTCGTGATGGTGACGAGGCCGGGGTCGGGGCGTGCTTCCACGCTGTCCGCGAGCGCGGCCGGGCATGAGGCGTCGGTGAGGATGGAGCGGATGCGTCGGCCGGGGCCGGGGCCTTCGGTGGTGACAACGATGCGCCAGCCGTCGCGGGCCAGGTCGGTGAGGTCGGCGGCGGCGCGGGCGAAGTCCCCGCGGTAGGGGTGCACGTCGCGGGCTCCCACGCGCATGAGGGTGGGCGAGACGACGACGGGCGCCGGGCCTGACTGACCCGCGGACCCGGCCTCGGCCTCGTCGATGGCGGAGGCGAGGTCGGCGGGCGGCAGGTCGGTGAGCTCCCACCAGGGGCGCGTCCCACTCCCCCACAGCTCGCTCAGGTCGAGGAACGAGGCCTTGGAGGCCTCGAGTGGAGTGTCGGCTCCCCCGGCGGCGGCGCTCCACGCGGCGGCAAGGAATTCCTCGGTCGTGGCGACCAGGTCGGCGGCGCGGGCGCGGATGCGTTCGGGGTCGGAGGCGAGGATGGGGGCGCTTGCCGGGAGCAGGTCAAGGAGGGATTCCATGCCGCCCACGAGGATGGGGGCCAGCGATTCGATGCCGGGCGCGGCGATCCCCTCGGCGGCGAGGCTGAGCATCTCGGCGGCGCCGGGCAGGCGGTCGGCGGCCTCGCGGGCGCGGGCAC
>NZ_ALIY01000011.1:0-1858 GCF_000283035.1 Actinomyces sp. ICM58 | reverse complement strand
CGTGGGTCGAGCGCGGCTCCGGCCTCGTGCGCGCGGACGTCGGCATCAACTGCGAGGCGGAGGCCCGCACGTGCGCCATCCGCATGGCGAGCGCGTGCGGGGTCCGACTCGACGACGCGAGCCCCATCGCCGACGGGACACTCCCCGGCGGAGTGCGAGTACACGCGGTCCTCGCGCCCATCTCAGGGTCCGGGACCCTCCTCTCCCTGCGCGTGCTCGGGACCCGGCGCCTCGGGGTCGCCGACCTCGAGGAGCGCGGTACGCTGCCCCCACCCGTGGGCGCCCTCGTGCGCGCCCTCATCGCCGCCCGTGCCAACGTCCTCGTCTCCGGGGCGACCGGCTCCGGCAAGACGACGCTCCTGAGCGCCGCCCTCGCCCTCGTACCCGACAGCGAACGCATCGTCTGTATCGAAGAAGTTCCCGAAATAGCCCCAGCCCACCCCCACTGCGTCCACCTCATCGAGCGCGCCCCCAACGTCGAAGGACGAGGCGCCGTCACCCTGACCGACCTCGTGCGAGCGGCCATGCGCATGCGCCCCGACCGACTCATCCTCGGGGAATGCCGCGGGCCCGAAGTACGCGACGTCCTCACCGCCCTCAACACCGGGCACGACGGCGGATGGGCGACCCTCCACGCCAACAGCGCGCGCGACGTCCCCGCGCGGCTCGCGGCCCTCGGCGCGCTCGCGGGCATGAGCGAGGCAGCGCTCGCTGCGCAAGCCGCCAGCGCCCTTGACGCCGTCCTCCACATGCGCCGAGACGCATCCGGGCACCGATGGGTGGCCGAGGTCGGCGTCATCACGCGCGAACACGGCGCCCTGTCGTGCGAGCCAGCGCTCAGCGTCGACGCGGATGGGAGCGTCACCGAGCATCAGGCCTGGGCAACCCTCGCCGGGAGGGCCGGGCTATGACGGCGGGTTTCCTCGGGGGCGTTGACGTGGCTGCCGGAGCGGGAATCCAGCGCCTGGCGTGGCTCGCCGTCGGCCTCGCGCTCGCGGCCTGCGGGACGTGCCTGCTGGTCGGGTGCGTCGCGTCTGTCGTGCGCGGGAGGCGAGAGCGCCGCATCGTGCGCGCCTGGGCGGGCTCGGTCCCAACGCCTCCCCGTGGAGGAGTTGCTCCTCCCGGACCGTCGAGCCCGATGCGGTGGTGGGAGGGGTCGGGTCGCCACCGGGGGCGCGCCCAGGGGCCGCCGCAGGTGCGCGAGCTCGCCCTCCTCGTCGCCGAGGTGACCACCAGGCTCCGTGCGGGAGCCCCCACGTCGGCTGCCTGGGCGCACGCGATGGACAGGATCGGAGCCACAGACTCGGGCGGCGTCGACGCCGCCTACCCGCCCATCCTCGACGAGTGGGCGACGCGGCCGACGCGGTGGCGCGCGATGCTGGCGGGCGGGAATTCGCCGGGGGAAGCGGCCGCGCGTGTCGGCGCAGCCTCCGTCATCGTGGCCTGTCGATTCAGCAGCGGCCTCGGCGCGCCCCTGGCCGACGTCCTCGACGCCATCGGGGACGCGATCGACGACGCCCAAGCCGTGGAAGAAGCACGTCGCGTCGCCTCCGCCGGACCGCTCATGTCCGCGCGCGTCCTCGCGGCCCTCCCGCTCGTCGGGGTGGGGGCTGCCCTGGCGCTCGGGGCGTCACCCTGGGCTTTCTACACGGGAGGCGGGCCGGGCAGCGTCTGTGCCGCGGTCGGCGTGGCCGCGTGGGGTGCGGGCATCGCCTCGTGTCGCAGAATCCTGGAGCGCTGCCGACGCTCCGAGGCATCCGGGCCGCCCACGGGGAGCGGTGCGGTGTCCGCCGACGGTGCCCTCGCATGCGACCTCGTCGCCTCCGCGCTCGCGTGCGGCGCTTCCATTCCGCGCGCG
>NZ_ALIY01000010.1:0-7167 GCF_000283035.1 Actinomyces sp. ICM58 | reverse complement strand
AGAGGGCGCGGGCGCGGATGCGCTCGTCGTCGCTCAGGTACTGGTTGCGGCTGGACAGGGCGACGCCGTCCTCGGCGCGCACGATCGGCACGGCGTGGACGCGCACGGGGATGTCGAGTTGGGTGAAGACAGTGCGCAGGACGGCCAGCTGCTGGGCGTCCTTCTGGCCGTACAGGGCGACGTCGGGGCGCACGAGGTTGACGACCTTGGAGCACACGAGGGCGACGCCCGCGAAGTGCGTGGGGCGCGTCTTGCCCTCGAGGACGCGCGCGATGGGGCCCGGGTCGATGGTGACGGTCGCGGGCGTGGGGTACACATCCTGGGGCGCGGGCGCCCACACGAGGTCCGCGCCGACCGTCTCGAGGGCGTCCATGTCCGCATCCAGGGTGCGCGGGTATGCGTCGTAGTCCTCGCCGGGCGCGAATTGCGTGGGGTTGACGAAGATTGTGACGATCACGTGGTCGGCGAGCTGCCGGGCTTCACGCACGAGCTGCAGGTGCCCGTTGTGCAGGGCGCCCATGGTCATGACGAGCGCCTTCGTGCCGGGCAGCTTCGCCAGCGCCTCGGCCAGCTGGGCGCGCGTGTGGGTCAGGATGGGACGGTGGGTCATGTTTCTATTCTTGCAAATGTTGATCCCCGGGCGCGAAAGAGAGTCGCTATCCTCACGCCTCGCTCTGTGGGGGACGAGGCCTGGGCGCGGCCGGCGGATGCCCGAGGTCAGGCGCCGGGATCGAGGAGGGCAGCCTCGACGGCGGTCGCGGCTCGCTCGTCGAGGAGCCGGGCCTCGCGCAGGAGCCGCGTGAGGGCGCGTGTCATGTCCGCGTAGGTGTCGCGCTCCCCCACGAGTTCCTCACGCGAGCCGAGGCAGCGGGCGTGGGCCGCGATGGTGCCCGCGTCCCCGCGGGCGGCGGGTCCGGAGATGCCCGCGACGCCCTCGGTGAGAGCCCGGTCGAGGGCGGCCTCGAGGAGGGGGCGCACGTACAGGGCGGGGTTGTCGATGCCGGCCGCGGCGAGGATGCGCGTCGTCTGGACGGTGATGCCGGCGATGAAGTTGGCGCCGTGGGCGAGGCCCGCGTGGTAGAGGGGGCGGTCTTCCTCGGCGACGACGACGGGTTCGCCACCCATTTCGACGACGAGAGCCTGGGCGATCGGCAGGAAGGGCGCCGCCGCCGTCACCGCGAAGGGTGCACCCACGAGGCGTGCCACGTCGACGCTGGTCCCCGTGAAGGTCATCGCCGGGTGGATCGCCAGAGGGATCGCTCCGGCGGCCGAGGCCGGTGCCAGCAGCCCGACGCCCGAGGCACCCGACAGGTGGATGACGATGTGGCCACTCTGCCAGGCGCCGAGGTCGGCGAGGCCGGACGCGAGGGGGCCGATCTGGTCGTCGGGCACGGCCAGGATGACGACCTCGGAGCGTCGGGCAACCTCCTCGGGGGACGCCAGGGGCACCCCGGGCAGCATCGCGTCGGCCCGCTCGCGCGAAGCATCCGACGAGGCGGAGACGGCGACGATCTGGTGCCCGACGGCGCGCAGGGCAGAGCCGATGACGGGGCCGACGTGGCCCATGCCGATGATGCCGATACCGAGGCGTCCGGGGGTGCTCATGGTGTCATTGTCGCCGATCCGCGCCTCACTCGCCGCGCGCCGTCGCGCGCGAGGTCGCCTCGACGACCTCGGTGACGCGCGAGAGCCAGCGTTCGGGGGCCTCGGCCTCGCGGCGCACCTTCGAGGCCTCGGACAGGTCGGCCCACAGCTCCAGGGAACGGCCCGCCTCGACGTGCTCGGCCATCGACGCGACCGGGCCGGGGACCAGCGCGGCGCGCACCGAGGCGACGCTTCGCCACCGCTGGATGGGCCCCTGACGCACGGACACCGACTGGATGCGCGTGAGCGGGATGATGGAGAATCGCAGGTTAAAGAACCCGTCGCGGATCGCGAATACGGCATCGGTCAGGGCGAAGGCTCGGCGCTTGTACACGAGAGGATCCAAAATCCTCGCGCTGCGCGGGATCGGTGTCATCCAGCGGTCCTCGCGCGTGCCCACGCGAAGGGACTCGATGAAGCCCTCGGGATCGTCCACCCCGAGGTCGGGGATCGCGATCGCGATGGCGCGCAGGAGATCGGCTCGGTTACCCACGGGCAAGAGCACGTCGGAAGCGACGTCCACGGCCATGCCCTTATTCTTCTCATCCTTGGTGGTCGAGGCGTTACCCGCCTGCGTGATTTCCACGCGGTACCAGCCGAAAATACGCCAGACCAGCGGCTGGGTGACCTGGAGGGCGTGAATGCGCCCCGGGGGAATCGTCACCTGGCGGCGGGCCGTCAGGCCCCGGCTGATGCGCACGCCGTCGGCCGCGATAGACGCCGTGAAACCGAACTCTCGATCGAAGCGCGCCCACACGGCCCCCAGGAGGCTGAACGCGCCCGCCAGGATACCCAGGAAACTCATGATCGACGTCACCCCGACGACACCCACGAGGAAGCCGTTAAGGCCAAGGAGGAAGACACCGAAGAACAAGGCGATCACGTTGTCGATGGTCGCCAGCATCGAGACCAGAAGCTTGCCAAAGCCGACCTTGAAAACGCGGCGCTCGGGGGCTTCCAGCGGGGACGCACCACTGCGGTACCCCACGGTCGCGGCCACAGAATCAGCGGAAGGATCCACGGCCTCGTCGATCGCGCCCGAGGCAAGGGCGAGCAGAAGCGCACGCAACTCTTCAAGGCGGCGACTCGTGAGCAGGCCCAGCTTGATGCTCGAATCCTGGCCGCCGGCAACCTCAATGTCGAGGTACCCCAGGCCGACGATGCGACCGAGGAGCGAGTGGGAGACGTTCACCGTCTGGATGCGCGACAGGCGCGCGTGGCGCTGGGTGCGCTTGAGGATACCGGCGCGATACCACACGGCGGTCGAGGTCACCGCATAGCGCGTCATCTTCCACGACAGGTAGCAGTAGACGACGGAGAGAGCCAGGACCGCCACGACGACAGCAACGAGGCCCAGCAGAACACTGACGCTCCCGAACAGGGCGGGATCCTCGCCCGACAGCCACGCCGCAATGACCGACGCATTCGCCAGGGCCACACCGCCGATGATGCCCGTCACCGATCCCGCGACGCGGGGAAGGTAGGTCAGCGGGTGAAGCGGCTTCCATTCCTCGGGGGCGACCCCGTCAGCGGACAGGTCCTTACTCATAGGCCCATCAGCTCCGCGGAACCGCGCTCGGCGAGGACGTCGCGCAGACCCACCGCGTCGGCGACGGGAACGCCGCTCAGCGTCGCATCGGTGTGGGCGCTCGCGGTCGAGAGCTTGATCGTGGCGATTCCCATGAAGCGCAGGACGGGCCCCTGCTTGATGTCGACGTACTGGATGCGGCCGTAGGGGACCAGGGTGAGGGAACGGTTGATGACGCCACGGCGGATCACGAAATCCGTCTCCGCCAGGGCGTAGCGCAGAGCTCGCACCTGGGCGGGGATCAGCCACAGGCAGAGCAGGGCGATGAGGGCTGGGACGAGCATGAGCCACCACAGTGCGGGGATGCCGACGATGAGGACGAGGGCCGAGATCGCACCACACAGGGCGCCGCACAGGGCGAAGGCGTTGCCGAGGCGCAGGGCGGCGAGCCTGGGGGACACGTGCTGGAATTCGATGCCTGCGGGAGACAGGACATCCGTTGCGTTTCGAGGGGACATGCTTCAATTCTTGCATAACATTTCCACAAACTTTCTTGTTGATCGAACGAGGGTGCCCGATTCGCGCGAGGGACAGACACCGACACCACCGCGCGATTCACACCGACCTCCCAGGAAACATTCAGACTCATGGGCGACACTGACACCATGAGCACCACCGGAACAGAGGCAAAACTGCTCGTCGTCGACGACGAGCCCAACATTCGCGACCTCCTCGCCTCCTCTCTGCGCTTCGCCGGCTTCGACGTCGTCACCGCCGAGGACGGAAGCGGCGCATTTCACGAAGCCCAGGCCTCGCGCCCCGACCTGATCGTCCTCGACGTCATGCTCCCCGACATGGACGGCTTCACCGTCACGCGCCGCCTGCGCGACGCCGGCATCACCACCCCCGTCCTCTTCCTCACCGCGCGCGACGACATGCGCGACAAGATCCAGGGCCTGACCGTCGGCGGCGACGACTACGTCACCAAACCCTTCGGCCTCGAAGAGGTCGTCGCGCGCATCCGCGCCATCCTGCGCCGCACGATGGGAGCCGAGGAGGATGACGCCTTCCTGCGCGTCGGAGACCTGGTCATCGACGAAGACGCACACGAAGTCACGCGCGCAGGCGTCCCCATCGACCTGTCCCCCACCGAGTTCAAGCTCCTGCGCTACCTCGTCATCAACGCCGGGCGCGTCGTGTCCAAGATGCAGATCCTCGACCACGTGTGGGAATACGACTGGGACGGCGAGGTCGCCATCGTCGAGTCCTACATCTCCTACCTGCGCCGCAAGCTCGCGGTCGAGGGCGCGTCCGGGGAGCTCATCCACACCAAGCGAGGCGTGGGCTACATCCTACGTGCCGAGGAGTAACGTGCACCCCAGCCTGGCTCAACGCGTCGAAGCCTGGTGGGACGCCAAACCCCTATCCTCGCAGCTCGTCACGCTTATCACCTTCCTGCTCGCCGTCGGCCTCTCACTGTCCGGCACGGTCATGATCGGCCTCCTCCAGCGCCACCTGACCTCGCAGATCGACGACCAGCTGATCGCCACCGCGCACACGCTCCAGATCTCCGCCTCCACCGCGACCTTCTCCGCCGACGGCCAGGGCGGCATCCCCACCCTCTATTACATTCAGATCCGCGACACCAGCGGAAACGACCGCTACTTCTACTCCGAGGACACGCTCAAGGCCTCGGGCACACCCAACCTGCCCGAGCTCGTCGACACCTCCTCCGCCCCCATCTCATCGTTCCGCACGCTGCCCATCACCGTCTCCTCCTCGAAGATGGGCCTCGGATGGCGCGCCCTCGTCGTCCCCGTCTACGACCAGGACTCCGGCGTCTTCTCCGGGTACATGACGATCGCCCTGCCCCTGTCCGACGTCCAGCACACCCTGCGCACCACGGCCTCGTACTTCGCGGTCGCCGGCTCAATCATCGTCCTCATCGGTGGATGGGCGGGCCGCGTCCTCGTGCGCCGCGCCCTCCTGCCGCTGCGCTCCATCGAATCCACCGCCGGCAAGATCGCCGCCGGGGACCTCACCAAGCGCGTCACCCCCCACCCGCCGACCACCGAGGTCGGCTCCCTGGCCCTCTCCCTCAACTCGATGCTCACCCAGGTCGAACAGTCCTTCGAGGCCCGCCAGACCTCGGAGCGCAAAATCAAGCGCTTCGTCTCCGACGCCTCCCACGAGCTACGCACCCCCCTGGCGGCTATCTCCGGCTACTGCGAGCTCTACTCCATGGGCGGCGTTCCCGCCGAACGCATCGACGAGGTCATGGGCCGCATCGGCTCCGAGTCGGCGCGTATGGCCAACCTCGTCGAAGACCTCCTCACCCTCGCCCGCCTCGACGAGGGCCGCCCCCTCGACATTACCGACATCGACCTGGTCAAACTCGCCGACAACGCCGTCTTTGACCTGCAGGCCCTCGACCCCACGCGCACCGTCGGGCTCATCGGCACCAACGGGCGCACGCCCCCGATGACCCTCATCGTCCCCGGGGACCGCGACCGCCTCTCCCAGGTCTTCACCAACCTGATCGGCAACATCGTGCGCTACACCCCCCAGGGTTCCCCCGTGGAGATCGCGCTCGGACGCAGCGGCGACACCGCCATCATCGAACTGCGCGACCACGGTCCCGGCATCGACGAAACCGACCGCGGCCGCGTCTTCGAGCGCTTCTACCGGGCCGACTCGTCGCGCAATCGCAAGTCCGGCGGCTCCGGCCTGGGCCTTGCCATCGTCTCCGGCATCCTCGCGGCGCACCGCGGCAACGCCTCGCTCACCAAAACGAAGGGGGGCGGGTTGACCGTGCGCATCGAGCTCCCCACGGCGTGAAAGACGTAACGAAGAGGCGCACACATGGGCATTTTTCCCTGTTTTTCACGCATTTCTGGTCGGACAGTTCCCAGCAAACCCTAAGAGTTTTCCCCGATTTTTGACCAACGGAGGTGACCTCGGGGAAAAAGCGCACTAGCATGGCTGAGTATCCCTCAACAAGGAGAGTGGCCCATGGGTGCACAAGCACCTCAGTGGCTGCTGACGTCGTTCGTCGACGCCATGCAGCAGATCGGCGCAACCGCGACCGGCACAGACCTCGAACATGAGGGCACGGACCTCATGCAGCGGTGGAGCGCGCCCAACCGACACATGCACAACCTGCGTCGTCTCATGAACACGCTGACCTACATCGACGAGATCGCTTCCTCCGCGCACGACCCTGACATCCTGCGCGTCGCCGCCTGGTACCACGGCGCGTTCCTCAACAAGGCTCTCGAGATTAAGCTCGGCGGCTTCCAGGCGAACTTCGCGGCCACCCGCTGCATCGACCACGCGCATAACCGCCTCACCAACCTCGGCGTTCCCGAAGAGGTCGTCGCCCGCATCGATGAGCTCATCGCCTTCTTGACGCGCCACCGCGCCCCGCGCACCGACTTCGACGCGCAGGTGCTCGTCGACGCCGACCTGGCGTGCCTGTCGTGCAGCCCTCAGGATTACAAGAAGCTGCGGTACTCACTGCGCGCCGAGCTCAGCGAGCTCGACGACCTGCAATTCGTCAAGGCCCGCATAGCCCTCCTCAAGAAGCTGCTCAGCTACGAGACGATCTACCAGTCTCCGCTCGGCTCCGCCTGGGAGGACACCGCCCGCGCGAACCTCGAGGTCGAACTGACGCGCCTGGAGCGAGACAAGACCCAGCTGTGCGAAGCCACCCACACCGAGGACACGGACAACGCCGACGATGCGGACGACGCCGAAGAGGTCGTGGAGGACTCCACAACCACGACCGGCACCCTGATCATCAAGCGCCGTTCGATCAAGAAGCGCGTACCCGTCGCAACCCCCGACAACGAAGCCACGTCGACCGGCGTCCTTCCCCGCAAGATCGAGGAGCCCAGCGGTTCCGACGAGCACGAGGAGGCCACCTCCTCCCTCGAGTCCGCAGTCGAGTCGCTCGACCTGCCCAACGCCGACTGAGCCCGTTTCACGCGCCACAC
>NZ_ALIY01000009.1:0-3813 GCF_000283035.1 Actinomyces sp. ICM58 | reverse complement strand
CGCGCCGCCCCCGATCACCCGCCGCGCCCCCGAGCCGCCCCAAAAGTCGCACGTAATTCGATTGCCTGAACTTTCAACAAAGCCTAGAAACATTGCAATTCCAACGATCCGATTGCAACATTTGAAAGGTTTACATGGGAATTACGTGCGACATTGTTGAGGAACCATGACATTGCTGGGGGACCGTAGGGTCACCAGGGCCAGGCCGAACACTCCCCCTAAAAGTCGCATGCAATTCGATTACTTAAACATTCAATAAAGCCTACAAACGTTGCAATTCCAACGATCCGATTTCAACATTTGAAAGGTTTACATGGGAATTGCATGCGACATTGTTGGGGAACCATGACATTGTTGGGGGACCGTAGGGTCACCAGGGCCGCGCCCACCGCGCCCGCCGCGCTCCGCACCCGACACGCCCCCGGGCAGACAAGGGGCCAAGCAGCCCACACGCCCCCGGGCAGACAAGGGGCCAAGCAGCCCACACACCCCAACCGCGCAGAGAAACGGGCCGACCGAAACTCGCCTCGAATGACTATCCCCACAAACCATCCAGGCGTGACAAATGTTTGCACGTGCCTATCAGCACAGATAGCATGACCACTAGTCAGTTTTGTAATAACCACGGGCCCCGGGACGACGGAGTACTCATGCATCGCACATCCACACACGGCCACGCCACGCCCGCGTTGCCCCACTCGGCCGTTCACGCCCGGCGCGCGGCTCGCACGTGGGCCGCGAGCGCATCGGCACTCCTGGTGGGAGGCCTCGTCGTGGCGCCCCCCGCGCAGGCCACGCAAGCCACGCAAGCCACGCAAACCACGCAGGCCGCGCAAGCCGCGGAGGAACCCGGCGGCGCTTCCTTCACCATCAACAACGTCGCCTCGATTTTCACGGACTCGGTCGTCAACGACTCGCCCACCGAGCGCACCTACCCCTTCATCGACCCCAGTGACGAGCCGGGCGTGTGGGACTACAACTTCCGCCGCCTGGTCTACTACGGCACGGTCGAAGATACGCGCAACCAGGTGGACCGATACGCCTACATGGAGACCTACAAGCCGAATATGTGGTCGCGCGACGGGTGGGTCAAGCCCCTGGACCAGTGGGGGCCGTGGCCGGGCGGCTCGCTGCAGGACGGGTCGGGCTGGAAGCGCGCCCAGTGGCTGGAGTCCTCGCTGGCCGCGCAGGGCTATTGGAGCTACACGACGCGCTCGCTGCCGTGGGGCGAAAACCCCGCGGAAAACGGCGTCATCTTCTACAACAACGAGACCACCGTCCAGGGCAAGATAGCGCCCTGGAAGCAGACGGCGGTCGGCTTCCAGCCGGCCACGCCGGGCACGGTCGCGGCCGGACAGCCATTCCTGCTGGGCACGCTGCGCAACAACAACCTTCCAATTTTCAACAACTTGGAACGAGGCACGGGCAGGCAACAGAAGACGCTGACCGATGTGGGTCCTCAGCGTTTCTTCCACGGGGATCTGAACCTGCGCATCCAGGGTGACGGTTTCGCGATGCAGGGGGCGATCCCCTGGGATCTCGAAGAGTCCCAGGACGACACGGAGACGACGGTCGTGCCGCGCGCGGGCGGCGCCTACACGGTGGTGGCCAACAGCGTGTGCGACACGAACCCTGACGGCTCGGTGGCCGCGAACGGTAGCCGCCGCAAGATCGGCGGGAAGTTCACGGGCCCAGCGCGTCTTTACAACCCGGATGGGCGAAACTCCGACCAGTGGCTGACGGGACGCACCGTGTGCGCCCAGCACGTCGGCGCGGGCAACGGAAGCTACGACCTGTACAACAAGGGGCAGAAGGGCCACATCAACCAGACTGCCGGCTGGGCGAAAGCGCAGCGCGCGGAGAACGACTGGCCGGACGCCGTCGATATCTCCTTGCGCACCCCGGCCTCGAACGACACGCTGTCCATCTCCTCCTCCACGCTGCCGGACACGGTGTGGGAGAAGGACGGGATCCGCTACCGCATGACGATCTGGGGGTTCACGGATAACGGCCGCAGCGCCTCGTGCCCGGCCGCTCCCCCACAGGGCGCGCAGCCGGTCACGTCCATGAGCACGCCCGAACGCAACATGAGCTTCGCGTGCCTGTACGCCTCGATCACGCAGGAGCGCTACGTGCGCATCCATAAGGTCACCGAGATGGACGGCGCGGGCGCGGGAGCGACCCAGCCCTCGGTAGCCTTCACCTCCACGGCGACCAGCGACGCCAGCGACGCGCCCGCCGGCGCCATGGCCTCGTCGACGACCCCGGACGGAACCGCGGTGTCCGGCTGGGTCGAGGACGGCGCCTTCAACCAGACGCTTACCCCCTCCGGCCTGGGCGAGTCGAAGCGGGCGTCCATGGCCTCGTACCGGGCGTTCCTCGTGGGGCACTCCGACTTCACCATCACCGAGGCGGACGTCACCCCGGCCGACCCCTCGGAGGAGTGGACGCTTGAGTCGATCTCATGCGTGAACGGCGCGGGCGAGGCCGTGGCCGCGACCGTGGACACCGACACGAAGAGCGTTAATTTCGCGGGCGTCGGGGCGGCGGCCAGCGCGGCGGCGCTGACGATCGACTGCACGTTCACGAATCGAGCGCGCCGAGCGGACGTGAGCGTCAAGCAGGAGCTCGTGACGAGCGGCGGCAACGGCCCCGTGACCTTCGACGTGGATTACAAGGTGACCGCGACGAATAGCGGGTCGCTGGATGGGGACACGGGCGCCTTGCAGGTCGCGCCCGGTTTCCCCTCCAGCCTGACGATCAACTCGGTGCGCGTGGCCGCCACGCAGGAGGGCCTGGGCGCGGGGACCGAGCTGGCCGCCGCCGGCGGGCGCTACCAGATCACGAGCGGCGACCCACTGCCCGCGAACTCCTCGCGCGAGTACTGGGTGCGCGTCAACGTGACGCGCTCGGAAGCGGCGAACGTGGACGAGTCGCGATTCTCGTGCCGCTACCTGGGGCCGCCGCGCTCGGGATACGGCCTGTACAGCGAGGTCATCGCCGCGTCGGGTCGAGATTCGGACGGCACCGATAACAACAAGGCGTGCGCCCCCGTGCGCGTGCGAACGGTCGTCATCGCGAAGGCGGGCCGCCAGTTCACGAACCTCCAGTGGCCCGAAATTGCCAACGAGTACGTGGACGCGCAGGGCTACTCCTACTACCCGCTCGCCGGGTCCGAGTTCGCGATCTACGACGTGGACCCGCGCGTCGACGGGTCGGCCACCCCGGTCCTGACCCTGGATGCGTCGAACACCGGCAACTTCCCGTACTACTGGAAGGTGACGACGCTGGCGACGGACAAGAAGTACTGGCTCGTCGAGACGAAGGCCCCCGAGGGGCACCTGCTCCTGCCGCAGCCGATCGGCTTCACGCTCAGCGCGCAGCTGGGCGACGGCACGGGCACGAACGTCATGCCCGACACTGAGATCTTCGACCAAAACAAGTGGACGAAGGCCTCCGTCCAGGTCTACAACTCCGGCTACAACGACCTGACGTTGGACGTGCAGGGCATGATCATCGACGGGAAGTTCACGGCGACCATCATGGTGGCCGACCGGGAGGCCCCGACGCTCCCCTATTCCGGCGGGCCGGGCCTGTACCCGTACCTCGCGGCCTCGGCGGCCCTGATCGCCTCGGCGCTGGCCGCCCGGCGCGTGGCCCGCAGGAGGGTCGCAAGCTGACGCGAGACGATACTGACGCGAGGCCCGCAGGAGGGTCGCAAGCTGACGCGAGACGATACTGACGCGAGGCGCTAACAAACGCGAGGCGGGGCGCTGTGGACCACATCCACAGCGCCCCGCTCGTCACTCAACC
>NZ_ALIY01000008.1:0-18752 GCF_000283035.1 Actinomyces sp. ICM58 | reverse complement strand
CTGGCGCGGCGCGACCGACCCATGGAACGCGCGACCGCGCCGGCGAGCGCCAGCGCGACCACCGCCCCGGTCATCGCCACGATCAGGGTCAGGGACGAGCGCGAGGAGCTAGAGCCTCGTCCCTCCCGAGAAGCGGGCGCGGCGGAGGAGGACGAGGCCGGGGAAGCGGGCATCGCCGTGGCCTCCAGATCGACCGTCCCCGTGGCGCTCACGTCATCGCTCACCTGCGTCCACGTCACCGTGCTCGCGTCCTTCTTCGTGGAGGATCCCGGCGACGTGATGGCACCCCCGGCAGAGGCCTCGACGATCTCGGAGGCGTGCGCGACCAGGGTCACGGAGTCGATGGAGGCGAGCGCCTCCGGGGAGGAGAAACCCTCCAGGAGCGAGGCGGACACGGAATGAAAATGGAACACCCCGCCGTCGTCCACCGTCAGGACCTCGGCGCCGCTATCGTCCAGATCCCACGTGAAGCGGCAGGCTGCCACCCCGTTGACCTCAACGGACACGGTGGAGGTCGCGCGCGCACCGGTGCCCATCGACTGGCACTGCTCGCTCAGCAAGGGCGCGTCGGTTGATAGCGTGACCTCGTGGGTGGCCGACACGCCCGGCGTGACGTCGTAAACCTCGGCAAGGTGAATCGGCGTCGCCTCGTCCGCGAAAGCGGGAGTGCTCGCAACCGTGAGCGCCACCGCGCCAGCGGCGCACGCAAGTGCGCGGGCGATCCTCACTGGTCCTCGTCCTCGGCGCGCAGGCGAGGAACCGAGGTCTTCGCGGGATTGACGCCCACCTTATCCGCGTAGAAGGCTCGGATCACGTCCATGTCCGCGCGGACGTCGCCCGTCAGGCGGTAGGTCGGCCCCCACCCGAAGGTCCGGGTCGTGCGGTCAATAAAGCCCAGCTGAATCGGCACGTCCGCCTCCATCGCGATGCGATAGAAGCCCGACTTCCAAAAGTCGCGAGGCGAGCGCGTCCCCTTCGGCGTGATGCACAGCGTGAAGGAGTCGGATTCGCGAATGCGCCCTGCCACCTGGTCCACCAGGCCGTGCGCGGCGCTACGCTCCACGGGAACCGCGCCGATCTTCTTGACGAACCAGCCGAGCACCGGGGCCTTGACGACGGAATCCTTCACGAGGAAGGAAAAGCTGCGCCCGCTCTTCCACATCGACACGGCCATGAACACGCCGTCCCAATTAGAGGTGTGCGGGGCGCCGATGACGATGACCTTATCGGGCAGCGGCTCGGTGGTGAGCGTCCAGCGGGACACTGCTAAGTAGGCGGAGGCGAGAGCGCGCGTGAGAGCCATGGGGGCCTTTCTTGTTCGTAGCTGCCCCCAATCGTACTCGCGCTCAGCTCAGTCGAGTGCCTCCACAGCGAGGGTCTGCGTCATGATGTGAGGGTGACCCGGCCACAGCGTGAGCGCCCTCTCACGCACCGCCCCGGTTTCGACGCATACGAAGTGCTGCCACTCGCCCTCGCCGACGTCGCTCATGCCCGCCGCCGCCTGCGACCAGGGATTCCACACGATCGTCGAGCCCGAGCCGTTCTTGTCGACGATGATGCGTCGATCGAGCTTGGGGTCGACGACCTGAACCTGCTGGGTTGTCGTGTAGACGCGGTCGGTGGGGCCGACGAAGGTCACGTCCCCGACCTGGGTGGCGAAACGGCCTCGGACCTTGTCGAAGTAGCGGGCCCCGTCCAGGCCCTCGACCGTCACGTCCTTGACGTCGCCGACGGCCAGGTAGGTGTGCATCGCCGCCTCGATCGCGAAGGGGTGATCGTCCTCGTTCGTCAGGGTCAGGCTCATGTGGAGCTCGGAGCCGGCGCTCACGTCGAGGCGCGCGCAGAACGAATGGGGGTACAGGGCGGAGGTCTCGCCCGTGTGGTGCAGTTCGAAAGAAAACGAGGCCGGGGCGTCGTCGGCGGGCTGCGTCGAGGCCCGCAGCGCCCAGGTGGTGGTGCGAGCGAAACCGTGCGCGCTGGCGCCCGCTCCCGGGCGGGCGGGGGAATCCTCGGGGCCGCCGAACCAGGGCAGGCACAGGGGGACGCCGCCGCGGATCGCACGCGTGCCATCCATGACGGCGCGGGATGAGAGCCACAGGACGTCCTCGTCGCCGGTCGGGCGCCACGACAGGAGGTGAGCACCGAAGGGGGAGATCAGGGTCGAGGATGAGGGAGTGGATGCGGAGAGTGTGGCTATGTCGCTCATGAATATCAGTTAAATGTAGGGGGAGATAGTCGGTCAAATAGACCGATTGGTTTGTTCAGAGGGGGCGGTGACGTGGTGGATGTCGCAGGGTGGCGTGCGCGTCGCCCTCCGTATGCGGATATTCTGGAGAGGTCTGTGCGTGGAATCGGTCAGTCGGCCGATCGTCAAGCGGGCTTCTGTGCCCCATCACACGCAATAATAGGTGTCCACATGTGAGGAGTCCACATATGTCCACGCGTCCCGACCTGCGAAACGTCGCGATTGTCGCACACGTCGATCACGGCAAGACCACGCTGGTTGACGCAATGCTCTGGCAATCCGGAGCGTTCTCCGAGCGTGACACGGTCGAAAAGACAGGTGAGCGCGTCATGGACTCCGGTGACCTCGAGCGCGAGAAGGGCATCACCATTCTCGCCAAGAACACCGCTGTCCACTATCGCGGCCCCGCAGCGCAGGCCCTGGGCCTTCAGGACGGCGTTACCATCAACGTGATCGACACCCCCGGCCACGCCGACTTCGGCGGCGAGGTCGAGCGCGGCCTATCGATGGTCGACGGCGTCGTCCTCATGGTCGACGCCTCCGAAGGCCCCCTGCCGCAGACCCGCTTCGTCCTGCGCAAGGCCCTCCAGGCCCACCTACCCGTCATCGTCGTCGTCAACAAGGTCGACCGCCCCGACTCGCGCATCGACGAGGTCGTCTCCGAGACGACCGACCTGCTCCTGTCGCTGGGTGAGGACCTCATGAACGAGGGCATTGACATCGACGTGGACTCCCTCATGGACGTCCCCGTCGTCTACGCCTCCGCCAAGGTCGGCAAGTGCTCCCTGGACAACCCCGGCGACGGCCAGCTGCCCACCGAGGACCTCGAGCCCCTCTTCGAGACCATCCTGAACCGCATCCCCGGCCCCAGCTTCGACGAAGACATGCCCCTGCAGGCGCACGTCACCAACCTGGACGCCTCCCCGTTCCTGGGCCGCCTCGCCCTGCTGCGCATCCACAACGGCACCCTGAAGAAGGGCGCCGACGTGGGCCTGGCGCGTCACGACGGCACCATCCAGCGCGTCCACATCTCCGAGCTGCTCGCCACCGAAGGCCTCGAGCGCGTCTCGACCGAATCCGCCGCCCCCGGCGACATCGTCGCCGTCGCCGGCATCGAAGACATCATGATCGGCGAGTCCCTCGTCGACCTCGAGGACCCGCGCCCGCTGCCCCTCATCACCGTCGACGACCCGGCCATCTCCATGACGATCGGCATCAACACCTCGCCCATGGCCGGCCGCGTCAAGGGCGCCAAGGTCACGGCCCGCCAGGTCAAGGACCGCCTCGACCGCGAGCTCATCGGCAACGTGTCCCTGAAGGTCCTGCCCACCGAGCGCCCTGACGCTTGGGAGGTCCAGGGACGAGGTGAGCTCGCGCTGGCGATCCTCGTGGAGCAGATGCGCCGCGAGGGCTTCGAGCTCACTGTCGGCAAGCCCCAGGTCGTCACCAAGGAGATCGACGGGGTCCTCAGCGAGCCCATGGAACGCATGACGATCGACATCCCCGAGGAGTACCTCGGCGCCGTCACGCAGCTCATGGCCGCCCGCAAGGGCCGCATGGAGACCATGGCGAACCACGGGTCGGGCTGGATCCGCCTCGAGTTCGTGGTCCCCGCCCGCGGCCTCATCGGCTTCCGCACGCGCTTCCTGACCGAAACGCGCGGCACAGGCATCGCCTCGTCCATCGCCGAGGGCTACGCCCCCTGGCAGGGCACCATCGAGCAGCGCCTCACCGGTTCCCTCGTCGCCGACCGCGCCGGACAGGCCACCCCGTATGCGATGACGAACCTGCAGGAGCGCGGATCCTTCATCGTCGAGCCCTCCTCCGAGGTCTACGAAGGCCAGGTCGTGGGCGAAAACCCGCGCGGCGAAGACATGGACGTGAACATCTGCCGCGAGAAGAAGCAGACGAACACGCGCAGCGCCACCGCCGACGTGTACGAGTCCCTGACCCCCTCGCGCAAGCTGACCCTCGAGGAATCCCTTGAGTTCGCGGCCAACGACGAGTGCGTCGAGGTCACGCCCGAGGCCGTGCGCGTGCGCAAGGTCGTCCTGGACGCCCAGGAGCGCTTCAAGATCGCCGCACGCGAGCGCCGCGCCAACCGCTGACACCCGAGGCCGACCCCCGTCGCCCGCTACAGGGACGGCGGGGGAGGCACGACCTTTCCCGTCACCATCGTGGCAGCATCCACCCGGACCGGCCCCCGCCTCGTCGCGACCGTGACGTGCGTGGGAGCCACCTCCAGGGCCTCACCGAGCGCGTCGTGCAGGCCGTCCGCCAGGCGGTAGCGGATCACGATTCTCTGACCGACCTCGAAGCGCATCCACGGCAGGGGAGGAATTGCGCGAGGGGGACGTGCGGAAATTTGCTCGCGTGCCCCCTCCGCCTCGCTCCGCTCATTCGGCGGCATCAAGCGGTTTTCTGCGGGATCGGAGGCGGAGCGTGACTCTGGGCTACTCATACGTGAATAATAGAATCTAACGAGTCTTTAGAACTGACCAGGAGGAACGTCTCATGACCTACGTCATCGCGCAGCCCTGCGTGGACGTCAAGGATCGCGCCTGCGTGGACGAGTGCCCCGTCGACTGCATCTACGAGGGCGCCCGCTCGCTCTACATCCACCCCGAGGAGTGCGTGGACTGCGGCGCATGCGAGCCCGTGTGCCCCACCGAGGCCATCTTCTATGAGGACGACCTGCCCGAGGAATGGTCGGACTACCTGCGCGCCAACGTCGACTTCTTTAACGACCTGGGCAGCCCCGGCGGCGCCCAGAAGACCGGCGTCCAGGACTTTGACGATCCGATGATCGCCGCGCTGCCGCCTCAGAATGAGGAATGGAAGTCCGAAAATCTCTGACAGTCGATAGGGTAGGGGTATGACAACGATCCTGCCTCGCCCTCTTGACCTGCCCGAATTCCCCTGGGATCAGCTCGCGCCCGCCAAAGCACGCGCGGCTGAGCATCCCGGGGGAATCTGCGATCTGAGCGTCGGAACGCCCGTCGATGACACCCCCTCCTTCATTCGCGATGCCCTCGCCGACGCCTCCAACGCACACGGCTACCCCACGGTGATCGGCACCGCCGAGGTGCGCGACGCGATCGCGGCGTGGGGTGCGCGCCGAGGCATGGTCAACGTGGGCCCGGCCGGCGTCATCCCCACGATCGGCTCAAAGGAAGCCGTCGCGTGGATCCCCTTCCTGCTCGGCGTGCGACCCGGCGACACCGTCCTGGTCCCCCTCGTCGCCTACCCGACCTACGACATCGGAGCCCGCCTGGCCGGCGCCACCCCCGTCGCCGTCGACCCGACGAACCCCGATTCCTGGCCCGAGGCCACCCTGGTCTACCTGAACTCGCCCGGCAACCCCGACGGGCACGTCATGAGCAAAGACCAGCTGCGCGCCGCCGTGAGGTGGGCGCGCACCCACGGCGCCGTCATCGTCTCCGACGAGTGCTACGCGGCCCTGCCCTGGGCCGAACCCTACGTGAGCCAGGGGGTCCCCTCCCTGCTCGATGCGCAGGTATGCGACGGCGACGCGAGCGGCCTCATCGTCCTGTACTCGCTGTCCAAGCAGTCCAACCTCGCGGGCTACCGAGCCGCCCTCATCTACGGCGACCCCACCCTGGTCGCCCCCATCGTCACCGCGCGCAAGCACTCCGGACTCATGGTCCCCGCCCCCGTCCAGCACGCGACGGCGATAGCCCTGGCCGACACCGAGCACGTTCAGGCGCAGCGGGCCGTCTACGCCGTGCGCCGCGCCCTCCTCCTCGAGGCCCTGACCGAGGCCGGCCTCGACGTCGACCCCGACAGCGCCGCCGGCCTGTACCTGTGGGTCGCCGACCCCGCCCACCCCACCGACTCGTGGGCGCTCGTGAATCGCCTGGCCGATCTCGGTATCCTCGTCGCTCCCGGCGACTTCTACGGCACCGCCGCCCACGGGCGCGTCCGCGTCGCCCTGACCGCCTCCGATGAGCGCATCGCGGCCGCAGCGCAGCGCATCCGGCAGGCCTGGTCCGCGCGCTAAGGGACGCGCCGACACGACGAGGCCGGGACGCTCAGCGCGCCCCGGCCTCGTAACGTCTACGCGATCAGTTCGACGCGTGCAGCGCGTCGTTGAGCTCGATACCCACCACGCCCGCGCGGGCGATGGCCTCGATGCGCCCCGTCTGCGAGTTTCGGCGGAACAGGATATTCGATGCCCCCGACAGCTCGCGCGCCGCCACCGTGCGCGGCTCGGCCTCACCAGACGAATCGATAAGCGTCACCTTCGCGCCCGCGGTCACGTACAGGCCCGCCTCGACGACGCAGTCGTCGCCCAGCGCGATACCCAGGCCCGAGTTCGCGCCCAGCAGGCAGCGCTCGCCCAGGCGCACGCGCTGCTTCCCGCCGCCCGACAGGGTGCCCATCGTGGAGGCGCCGCCGCCCACGTCTGAGCCGTCGCCGATAACGACGCCCTGCGAGACGCGGCCCTCGACCATCGAACGGCCGAGCGTCCCCGCGTTGAAGTTGACGAAGCCCGCGTGCATGACGGTCGTGCCCTCGGAGAGGTAGGCGCCCAGGCGCACGCGCGTACCGTCGGCGATACGCACGCCGGGCGGCAGCACGTAGTTGACCATCGGGGGGAACTTGTCGACGCCCTGCACGGTCACGGGGCGGCCATCGCGGGCGCGCAGGCGCAGGCGGGTGGCCTCGAAGTCGGCAACGGAGCACGGGCCGGCGTCCGTCCACACGACGTTGGGCAGCACGGCGAAGATGCCGTCCAGGTTGATTGTGTTGGGCTGAACCAGGCGGTGGGAGAGCAGGTGCAGACGCAGGTAGGCGTCCTCGGTCGAGGCGGGAGCTTCCTGCAGGTCAATCGTCGTGGTCACGACGACCGTGCGCACGCGGCGCGCATCATCCACGCGCTCCAGGAGCGCCAGCGAGGTCGCCAGCTCCTCGTCGTTTCCGGGTTCGCCCAGGCGCGGGGCGGGGTACCAGGTGTCGAGAGTCGTTCCGTCCAGGGTGATCGTTGCGAGGCCGATGCCCCATGCAGTGCTGTTGTCCATGCCCCTACAGTACGGGGCGACGGTCGGGTGATTGGCACCGAAACTCAGGGGCGCGGCGCATCCCACAGGTCCGGCCAGAACACCCCGAGCTCGGTAGCCATGGAGCGCAGCAGCGGCAACGAGATGCCGACGACCGAGTGATAGTCGCCCGTCACTCCCTCGATGAAGGGGCCGCCCAGTCCGTCCACCGTGAAGGACCCCGCCACGTGCAGGGGCTCGCCCGTCGCCACGTAGGCCTCGATCTCGGCATCTGAGATGTCTCCGAAGTGCACGAGGGTCGAGGCGGAGCGCGTCACCTGGCGTTCGATCCTCCGTTCCTCCCCGCGTGAGGAGCGCGCGTCCCCCTGCGAGGGCAGTGGGGCCAGGATCGCCGCCGAATGGCCGGTCCACAGGGTCGCGGTCGTGCGACGCATGGCTGCGATGCGCTCGCGGGCCACCTCGGGGGTGTGGGGCTTGCCGAGCATCTGGCCGCCGATCTCGAGCATCGAGTCGCAGCCGACGACGAGGACGGGCTCGCCGGCGGGAAGCTCGGCGTCTCCGCGCCTGAGCGCCTCGCATACGTCGGAGCATTTGGCGGCCGCGAGGGCGCCGACCTCGTCCGCGGGGGTCGTTGTGCCCCCGGAGAGGGCGCGCCCGCCGGGCAGGGACGCCAGGAGAGCATCCTCGTCGACGGTGGAGACGCGGACGATTGGGGTGATGCCCGCGGCGCTCAGCGTGGCTCGGCGGGCGGGGGAAGCGGAAGCAAGGACGAGGCGCATGCATCCATTGTGGACCACTGTCGCTTGGGTGCGCACTGAAGTTGAAAAATGGTGCAAAAAAGCGGATTGTCGCAGGTAAACGTGCAAATCGCTGGTGGAAAACAAATCAGCCTACTACAATTGTCAGTGTGTGAGGCCATATTTCGGTGTGACCTTAAAAAGTGATCTAGTATACCGATCAGTAGCTGATGTGGTGTTGAGTCAGCCCGACACGAGGAGGGATTCGCGATGGATGAGCGTGCGGCGTCGTCCCATGGCGCTCCCGATGACCTCACCGCAACCAGCTACGTTCCTCGGCTGCTCGGTGGTCATCTCACGTACTCTGCCCGCGACCTCTCGGAGGCCACAGACACTCCGATCGAACGCGTCATGCAGTTCTGGATCGCCCTGGGATTCCAGGCTCCCGATCCTGACGAACCGGCGTTCTCCCAGCGGGACCTGGACGTGTTTGGCAAGTGGCACGACCTGGTCGAATCCGGTGCCATTGACACGGCCACCTCGCGCTCGCTCCTGCGCGCCAACTCCCATCTCGCGGACCGCTTGGCCCTGTGGCAGTACGAGGCCCTGGTGGAGGATTCCTCGCGACGCCTCATGCTGGACGACACGACGGCCCGCATGTACGTCCTGGACCACATGCGCGACTACATCGATGTCTTCCAGGAAATGTTCGTCTACTCCTGGCGTCGCCAGCTCGAGGCCACCCTGTCACGCTTCGACCGGGAGGTGTCCCAGCGCGGGCACGAGGAGCGCCATAGCCGTTTCCCCCTCAATCGCTGTCTCGGTTTCGTCGACATGGTGTCCTACACGTCCTCCTCGACGATCCTCGGGGACGCCCTCGTCGGACTCATCGAGCGCTTCGAGGAAGAGAGCCGCACCGCCGTCATCGAAGAGGGTGGGCGCGTCGTCAAGATGATCGGCGATGCGGTCCTGTACATCGCGGACGATCTGACGACCGGCCTGCGTGTGGCGACAACGCTCATCGAACGCCTCAACGCTGACGATGAGATGCTGCCCGTGCGCGCGTCCTTCGTGCGCGGAGACGTGTTCTCTCGCTCGGGCGACGTCTTCGGGCCGACCGTCAATCTGGCGTCTCGCCTCGTGGACATCGCGCCCGTCGGCAAGATTCTGACCGACCCCGCTACCGCTGCCGCCATCGCCGCGGGCAAGGGCGGGGAGGGCTACAGCCTGGAGGAGTTTCCCACCGCGGACTTGCGCGGATTTGGCCCCGTTTCGCCGTACCTGCTCGCGACACGCGCGGCCTGACGCGGGCCCGAGGAAGCGCGCGGATCGCCGCCTGAATGCCCAACAGACTGGGTCAAGAAAGGTGAAAGTTTTGGTTCGGAATTGCTAAGATGAGCGCGTGACTACAGTTCTCCTCGTTGAAGACGATCCGGCTATCTCCGAGCCCTTGACCCGCGCTCTGGGCAGGGAAGGGTACGACGTGCGCGCGCACGCGACGGGCGCCGAAGCACTCGCCGACATTCGCGGCGTCGACCTGGTTGTTCTGGACCTGGGCCTGCCCGACATGGACGGCCTGGATGTGGCCCGCGAGGTCCGCGCCTCCGGCAACCGCGTGCCGATTCTGATCCTGACTGCCCGCACGGACGAGGTCGACATGGTCGTCGGCCTGGACGCGGGCGCCGACGACTACGTGACCAAGCCCTTCCGCCTCGCCGAGCTCCTCGCCCGCGTGCGCGCCCTCCTGCGCCGCCAGGTCGCCGAGCCCGCCGAGGGTGAGCTGCGCGCCCAGGACGTCCGCATGGACGTCGCCGCCCACCGCGCCTTCGTCGGCGATGTCGAGCTGAGCCTGACCGCCAAGGAGTTTGACCTGCTGCGCGTTCTGCTGCGCGAGGCCGGCTCGGTCGTCGCGCGCGACACCCTCATGCGCGAGGTGTGGGGCTCCGATCCGACCGGCTCGACGAAGACCCTCGACATGCACGTGTCCTGGCTGCGCCGCAAGCTCGGCGACGACGCGACCGACCCGCACTACATCACGACCGTGCGCGGGATGGGCTTCCGCTTCGAGAACGCGCGCTGAACCGGCGATAAAGGAGGGCCGCCATGCGCGCACGCGCGGTGAGGATGATTGTCTCCGTCGTCGCCGTTGTGTGCGTGCTCATGGGGCTGCCCGGCGCGTTCTTCGCGTCGGCCTCCATCTGGGCCTCCGAGCAGCGCGGCCTGGAGATCTCCGCCCAGCGCATCGTCCAGAGCATTGAGCGGCGCCGGGCCGCGGGGGAGAGCACCGACTCCCAGGCCCTGGCCTCCCTGGTCGCCGACCAGGCCGATGGTGGCGACTCCGAACTGAACTACCGGATACTGATTCCCGGCGAGAACCTCGTGACCCATGAAGCCGAGATCCCCGGCAGTACCCTCTCCGCGTTCGCCGAGTCTCCCGGCGGCGTCAGCGTCCAGCTGACCTCGTCGGCTTCAACGGCCGTCACCCGTATCGTGTGGGCATGCGGCATGTTTGCCGCCGGAATGGCGGCATCCATGCTGATCGGCTGGCTCATGGCCCGATCGCTGTCCCGCTCCCTGTCCGCCCCCCTCATCTACCTGGCCGCCCAGGCCGAGCAGATCGGATCAGGCGGCGTGCGCGCCCGCGTCGAGCACTCCGGCATTGAAGAGATCGACCTGGTCTCCGAGGAGCTCGCGCGCACAGGAGAGCGCATGGCCGGGCGCCTCGCCGCCGAACGCCAGGCCGCCGCGGATGCCTCCCACCAGCTGCGGACCCCGCTCACGGCCCTGTCGATGCGCCTCGAAGAGATCGAGTACATCTCCTCGGAGGAGGAGGTGCGCGCCGAGGCCCGCACCTGCCTCGAACAGGTCGAACGCATGACGAACGTCGTCGCCGAACTCCTGGACGTCTCCAAACGCGAAAGCGGCGGAGGGACCGAGGCGATCCACATCCTCGAAGTCTTCAACACCGCCCGCGAGGAATGGGAGGACCAATTCGCCCTCGCCGGGCGCACCCTCGTCTTCCTCGACGAGGCCGAGCGCCCGATCCTGGCCGACGCCGGCAAACTCGGGCAGGTCCTGGCCACCCTCATCGAAAACTCCCTGCGATACGGCGACGGAACGACGCGCGTGTGGGCGCACGCCGGCTCCTCCAAGCGCGGAGTCGTCATCGAAGTCAGCGACGAGGGGCCCGGCATCGACGAGGCCCTGGCGCCAGACATCTTCGAAAAGGGTGTGTCGGGTCACGGATCGACCGGCATCGGCCTGGCCCTGGCCCACGACCTCGCCCAGGCGATGGGCGGGCGCCTCGAACTCAAATCCAACATTCCCCCCATCTTCACGGTGTCCGTGGCCGCGATTCCCGCCTCGCTGGACCCCGACCGCGTCATGCCCGAAGGGCCGCTCATTTCCATGGGACGCCGCTCGCGTCGCTTCTAGGACAGCGGTAGATTGGGGGCGTGGAACGCGAGATGTTAACTCCTCCGACCGTTGCCGTCATCGGCGGCGGACAGCTAGCACGCATGATGCAGGAAAGCGCGATCGCGCTCGGCATCAACCTCCGGGCCCTCGTGGAGGCCGACGACGGGTCAACCGGCCAGGCCACCGTCGACAAGGCCACCGGAGCTCCCTCCGACCTGGACGCCGTCCGCGCGCTCATCGACGGCGCGGACGTCCTCACCTTCGAACACGAGCACATCCCCGCCGAGACCATGGACGAGGCGGCGCGAGTCGTGTCCGTCCAGCCCCCCGCCAGCGCCCTCCTGTATGCCCAGGACAAGCTTGAGATGCGCGCCCGCCTCGCCGACATGGGGGTCCCCTGCCCCGCGTGGGCGCGCGTTTCCGACGCCGAGGAACTCGAACGCTTCGGCGCTGTCATCGGCTGGCCCCTCATCGTCAAGACCCCGCGAGGCGGCTACGACGGGCACGGCGTGACCGTCGCCCACAGCCCGCAGGACGTGGCCTCCTGGTGGGGGAACGGCCCCCTCCTGGCCGAGGCCCTGGTGCCCTTCACCGGGGAGGTCGCCGCCCTGCTGGCACGCAGCCCCTCCGGCGAGGTCGCGTCCTGGCCGGTCGCCTCCACCGTGCAGGTGGACGGCGTGTGCGCCGAGGTCACCGCACCCGCCGTCGGCATCCGCCCCGAGACCGCCGCCGAGGCCCGCCGCATCGGCGAACGCATCGCCTCCGAGCTGGGCGTCACCGGCGTCCTCGCCGTCGAAATGTTCGTCGTCGGTGAGGGAGCGGACGAGCGCGTGCTTGTCAACGAGCTGGCCATGCGCCCCCACAACACCGGCCACTGGACCATCGACGGGGCAGTCACCAGCCAGTTCGAACAGCACCTGCGAGCTGTCCTGGACCTGCCGCTCGGCTCGACCGACCTCAAGGCGCCGGGTACGCACGTCGTCATGGTCAACCTGCTCGGCTCCGCTCACCACCAGCCCGCGCGCGCCCTCGCCGCTGCCTTCGCCGCCGGGGGAGGGACAGCGAAAGTCCACCTCTACGGCAAGGAAGTGCGCCCGGGCCGAAAGCTCGGACACGTGACAGTCGTCGACAAGGACCCGGATCTGGCCCTGACGCGTGCACGTGCCGCCGTCGCCGCCCTGCGGGGCGCCGACGCCACCAACTAACCGACCGCCCACCCCGGGCCGTGCGGCGCTCGCGCCCCGGCCTCGTCCCACCCGAAAGGACCGCCCATGACCACCGACCTCGACATCCAGCTCACGGCAACCGGCGAGGGTCCGCTCGTCGGCGTCGTCATGGGCTCCGACTCCGACTGGCCCACCATGGAACCCGCCGTCGCCGCCCTGGCCGAATTCGGCATCGCCTGCGAAGTCGGCGTCGTCTCCGCCCACCGCATGCCCGAGGACATGGTCGCCTACGGCCGGTCTGCCTCCGCGCGGGGCCTGCGCGTCATCATCGCCGGCGCGGGCGGCGCCGCCCACCTGCCCGGCATGCTCGCCGCCCTCACCGAACTGCCCGTCATCGGCGTCCCCGTCCCCCTCAAGCACCTCGACGGCGTCGACTCCCTGCACTCCATCGTCCAGATGCCGGCCGGCGTGCCCGTCGCGACCGTGTCCATTGCGGGTGCACGCAACGCCGGCCTGCTCGCCGCCCGCATCCTTGGCGCCGGCGAAGGCGAGCGTGCCGAGACACTGCGCGGCGCCATGCGCGACTTCCAGAAGGACCTGCGCGACGTGGCCTCCGCCAAGGGCGCCGCGCTCGCCGAGCGCGTCTCGCATCGCGCCTGAGCGCGCCGGAGCACCCCAACACAAGCCCCGTGCGGGTAGCCACGGGGGCTCGCCGCGTCGTATCCTGAACGCATGAGCATTCTTGTTTGTGGCGGCGCCGGCTACATTGGCGCCCATGTTGTCCGTCTCCTGCGCCAGCGAGGGGACCGCGTTGTCGTCGTCGACGACCTGTCCACCTCGAACGCCGCGCGGATCGGGGACACGCCCCTGGTTCGCCTCGACGTCGCCACGGACGAAGCGCGCTCCGTCCTGTCCAACCTCATGGTGGACGAAGACGTCACCGCCGTCATCCACTTCTCCGCGCGCAAGCAGGTCGGCGAATCCGTCGCACGCCCCACCTGGTACTACCAGCAAAACATCGGCGGCATGGCCAACGTGCTGGCCGCCATGGAGGACACCGGCGTCGACCAGATGATCTTCTCCTCCTCGGCTGCCGTCTACGGCATCCCCACCGCCGAGGTCGTCACCGAGGACATGGCCGGCCACCCTATCAACCCCTACGGTGAAACCAAGCTGATCGGCGAATGGATGATGGCCGACTGCGAGCGCGCCTGGGACCTGAAGTGGATTGGCCTGCGCTACTTCAACGTCGCCGGCGCCGGATGGCCCGACCTGGCCGACCCCGCGATCATGAACCTCATCCCCATGGTCCTCGACCGCATCGAGCGCGGGGAAAGCGCCAAGATTTTCGGCACCGACTACGACACCCCGGACGGCACCTGCGTGCGCGACTACATCCACGTCCTGGACCTGGCTGAGGCGCACATCGCTGCCCTTGACGTCCTGGCCGAGGGCCGCCAGCCCGATCACCACACCTACAACGTGGGAACCGGCCTGGGCACCTCCGTGCGCGAAATCATCGACGGCCTGCGCCGCGTCATCGGCTGGGATTTCCCCGTCGAGGAGCTGGATCGGCGCGCCGGCGACCCGCCCAAGCTCATCGGCGACCCACTCTCCATCGGCGTCGACCTGGGTTGGAAGGCCAACAACGGCCTCGACGAAATCCTGACCTCCGCCTGGGAGGGCTGGCAGGCTGGTCCGCGCCCGATCACCGTCCCCGGAGCCTGAGCGCGCGGACAGCGCGAAGAAGCCCGGCCTCGGTCCCGAAGAGGGACACGAGGCCGGGCTTTCGTATCGGCGGCGGGCGCGGCCTAGACGCCGTCGACCTGGTTGAGGTCGGAGGTGGTGAGGGTACCGGCCCGCAGCTTGGCGAAGAAGTCGCCCGCTGTCGTGTCGCGCAGCAGCACTGCCGAGGCGCCGGCGCTGGTCGTGAAGTTCAGCGACTCGATCGGCGGGACGCCCATCATCTGATTCGAGGAGGCGCTGCGCAGCGCCATGACGAGGGAAGCGACCGTGAGGACGGAGGAGTCCTCGTCCACCGTGAAGGACTTCGAGCCCGCGCGCTCCACGCGCAGGGTCTTCGCGGGGTTCACGAGGGTCGCGGGGGAGGCAGCCGAAGCGATCACCTTGGAGATGACCTGGCGCTGGCGCTTGGTGCGCCCGATGTCGCCCTCGGGGTCCTGGTAGCGCATGCGTGAGAACTGCAGCGCGGTCGTCCCGTCTACCGTGTGGCAGCCCGCGGTCCATGTCAGGCCGGAGTACTGGTCGTCCGCGTCGTTGTCGTAGCACAGCTCGACGCCGCCGACGGCGTCCACCATGTCGGGCACGGCGCCCATGCCGATCTGGACGAAATGATCGACGGTCAGTCCAGTGAGCTTCTCGACCGTCTCGACGAGCAGCTGGGGGCCGCCGTAGGCGTAGGAGGCGTTGATCTTGTCCCAGCCGACCCCCGGGATCTCCGCGTAGGTGTCGCGGGGGATCGACAGGGCGACCGTTTGGCCGTTGGGCGCGACGTTGACCAGCATGATCGAGTCGGCGCGCTCGGACTCGTCGAAGCCGTCCTTGACGGCGCCGTCGGCGCGCGAGTCGGAGCCGGCCAACAGGTAGGTGGTGCCGGGCGTGTCGGCGGCTCCCGATAGGGCGCTGACCCGCCCCATGTTCGTGTTGGCGTCCCACAGGAGGAAGCCGCCCCACGCGAGGACGATCACCAGGAAGAGGCACAGGGTCTTCAGGATCGGGTGGCGGCGCCTGCGGCGCGGCCTGGGGGCCGAGGCCGGGGCGGCGCTGCGTGGGGGTGCCACGGGAGCGGCCTGGGAGCGGTTGATCGTCACCTGGCGAGGCCCGTTGCCCGAGGGCGCGTAGGTGCCCGAGCCGGAGGCGGCGGGCTGCGTGGCTCGCCCGGAGCCGGGCGCATACGACGGCGGGTTCGAGGCCGACGCGGGCTGGTAGGACGGGGGCGCCGGCTGGGGTGTGGAACGCCTCGGGAAGATCGGCGAGGAGTCGCGCTGCGGCTGGTCCAGGGTACGAGGCATCAGCGGGCGCGCGGCGTCGGCCTCGTCCTCAGAGATCCTCCACATCTGCGGCGCTATCGCCTCCGGCGGGGGAGTGGGCGCGCCGCTTCGGGCATCTTCGCCGACGACGTGAGCGTCATCGGAGCCAGGGCGGCGTCGTTTCGGGTCGGGCGTAAACGAGGGAGGAGTGCTCATTTGTCCTTCGGCGGGCAGGTAGCCGCGTTCTGCTGGGCCGCGGCCTCGTTGGCCGCGTTGTTGTCGACGGAGGCGGACTGCTCGGTGTTATCCGCGGGGTTCGCCTTCGAATCGTCGCTCGGGCCGGCGGTTGCCGACGGCGTCGCCGACGGGGTCGTCGACGGAGTCGTCGTGGGGGGCGCGGTGGCCACGGTCGGGTCGGGCACGACCAGCTGGGCGCCGTTACCGTCCGTAAAGGTCGTGCCCACGGGCAGGGCCTGGTCGTTCTCCAGGGCGTTCCACACGTTGCGGGCCAGCGGCTCGGAGGGGATGCGGCGGTTCGGATCCCAGGAGGGCTCCTCGACCGGCATCGTCACGAACTGGATGTTGGAACGGTCGACCTTCTGCAGCACGTTGATCAGCAAGGAAGCATCCGCGCTGGCGTCGCCCAGGTTCGGGGAGACGTTGACGGCCTGGATCGCGGCCTGCAGGAAGGTGAGGAGCGCGCCGGAGTCGGTGACGTAATCCTTGGCCTGAAGCTCGCGCAGCATCGCGGAAATCAGCTGCTGCTGGCGGCCAATGCGCGAGATGTCGGAGCCGTCGCCTTGGGCCTTGCGCGAACGCATGTAGGCCAGCGCGTGCGTGCCCGACAGCTTCCAGCAGCCCGCGTCGATGTAGAGCTGAGCGGAATCATCGTCGATGCGCTCGGGGATGTTGAACCAGACGCCGCCGAGCGCGTCGATCATGCGCACGAAGCCCGCGAAGTCAACGACCATGAAGGCGTCGATTGTCATGCCGGAGAGCTTCTCGACGGTGGACTTCACGCAGGCGATGCCGGGACCGACGTCCTCCGGAGCATCGCCGCCGTCCGCGCCGTAAACCATCGCGTTGTTGAACATGTCGTCGCTGGTCGGCTCGCTGACGGTCCCGTCGCGGTGCTTACAGGCGGGGATGTCCACCAGGGTGTCGCGCGGGATCGAGACGATCTGCACGCGCGAGCGGTCGGCGCTGACGTGAATGACCATCGTCGAGTCGTTGCGCAGGCCGGGAACCTCGTCCTCGTCGCCCGCGCCCAGCTCGCCGCTGGCGCCGCTGCGAGAGTCGGTGCCGACCACGAGGATGTTGACGGCGCGGCCGTCGAAAGAATCCGGTGTCGCCTTGGTCTGGCCGTCGATCGAGTAGGCATCGATGTTGACGACGCGGTTGGCGAATTGCGAGATGAGGTTGGCGTAGAGGAAGCCGCCCGTTGACGCAACGAAGAGAACGCCAGCCATCACAACGGCGAGCGCATATCGCACAAGTCCAAAGCGGCCGTAATTGACAGCCGAGTGCTGGATCGGTCGCAGATTCACGTTACTCATCACTTGTAACCATATCGTTATCCGGCGTATTTGTCGGGGAAGCGGGGCAGGAAGCGGCGCGTTCCACTTCCTGCTCGCCCTCGCGCTGAGCAGTGGGGGTGGGGGCGTTTTCCCTCGTCGTTTCAGGGGAAAGGACGTGTGAGAGGGCGAGGGCGCGGGCGAGCGAGGCCACACGCGCCTCCATGCGCGCCTCACGCCGATAGGCGGTCACCATCTGCGCGATCAGCGCGATGACGAGGCCGTAGACGATCAGATTCACCCCGCGGTCGACCCCGATGGCCCGGGCCAGCGTGTTTGCCAGCGAGGGGACGAGGATCGCCACGATGGCGGCCGCGACGAGCGCGCCGATGCCGATGCGGCGCAGGGCCAGGGAGGACGCGGAGGACACCGGGCGAATCAGCCACCAGGCGGTGGCAGCCAGCGCGGCGATCAGGAGGACGCGGATCAACAGGTAGGCGCTCATCGGCCCCCCAACGCCAGGTCGACGACGATGTTGACGGAGTTGAGCAGGGGCTGGCCCTTGGCCCGCGAGTAGTCCGTGTAGGAGATCGTCACGGGGTGCTCGGCGCCGGGCAGGCCGCAGGTGGCCAGCTGGGACACGATCTGCGAGGCGTGAGCCATGCGCGCGTGGGTCAGGTGCACGTGGGCGAGGGCGTCAGCGCGGATGACGCGCAGCCCGTTGTGCGTGTCGGTCAGGGCCATGCCCGTGCGCGCTCGGGCGGCAAGAGCCCCGATGCGCAGCATGGCGCGCTTGAGGGCACCGACGCGGGCATCCCCGCCGTCCAGGAAACGCGACCCGAGGACGAAGGCCAGGTTCTCCTCGTCGGCGCGCGCGACCATGGCCGCCGCCTCGGCGGGGTCGTGCTGGCCGTCGGCGTCGAAGGTCACCACGTAGCGCGCCCCGCGCGCGAGCGCCGCCTCAAAACCGGTCTGCAGCGCGGCACCCTGCCCTAGGTTGATCGGGTGCGTGGCCGTGTAGGCTCCCGCCGCGCGCGCGATCGCCGCGGTGTCGTCGTCGGAAGCGTCGTCCACCACGAGGACGCGGGGGAAGAGAGAGCGCACGCCAGCAACGACGCCCCCGATGACGGGCGCCTCGTTGAACGCGGGGATCACGACCCACGTGTCGGAGCGCATCTGCATTGACTTAGTGTCGCACATCGGGGTGGGCGCGCGCCTATAGTGTTGCTATCTGGTGGAACACCGCCGAAGCGGCGCGCACGCGCGCGTGAGAACACACGAGGGAGATACCGTGATCGAGCCCAGCGCCGACGTGGCGCCCAGCGCCCGGGTCGCCGACAGCGCGCGCGTGTGGCACCTGGCGCAGGTGCGCGAGGACGCGTGCATCGGCGAGGAGACGATCGTCGGGCGCGGCGCCTACATCGGCGAAGGCGTGAGAGTTGGGGATCGCTGCAAGATCCAGAACTACGCCCTCATCTACGAGCCCGCCTCCCTGGCCGACGGCGTCTTCGTCGGCCCCGCCGCCGTGTTTACGAACGATCACGCTCCCCGCGCCATCAACCCCGACGGCTCACTCAAGAGCGCCTCGGACTGGGATCGCGTCGGCGTCACCGTCGAGCGCGGCGGCGCCATCGGGGCGCGCGCCGTGTGCGTGGCCCCCGT
>NZ_ALIY01000007.1:0-4988 GCF_000283035.1 Actinomyces sp. ICM58 | reverse complement strand
CAACACCTGGCTTTCCGCGTTGAGCGGCGCATGGGAGCCGCCGACGTGATCGAAATGCTTGACCTGGCTGTCCTGGCACATGGGGCACCCCAGGTGCTTCGGGCCGATAACGGGCCCGAATTCATCGCCGGAGCCTTGGGGCGCTGGGCCAGCGAGCATGACACGCTCCAAGCGTTCATCCCACCGGGCCAGCCCTGGCATAACGGATTCGTGGAGTCCTTACACAACCGCATGCGCGACGAACTCCTCGAGGACAACATGTTCGAGGATCTCAACCACGCGCGCGCCCTGATTGGCGCCTGGTCCCAGCGCTACAATGAAGAACACCCCCACAGCGCGCTAGGCTGGCTCTCACCCAACCAATACGCACGCCAATGGGCACAACACCACCAATAACAACCAACAACCCTCAAAACACCCGGTCCACAAAACCAGACCAGGCCACGGCCTCGTCAATGAACGAGAGCCGAAGCGGGCCCGGGAACGCCCGGCTCGCGCCGAGCCAGACATCCGTACTCAGGGGATGCGGTGCACCCACTCCTCGCGCGCGAACTTCGTCTCGCAGCGCTCGCGTGCGACCGCGAGGTCCTCGGCGGTGATGGTGCCGACACTCGCGTTGTACTTCTCTTTAAAGTGGTCGAAGAACGCCTGGAGGATCTCCTCGCGGGGAAGGCCAGTCTGGGAGCGCATGGGGTCCACGCGCTTGACGGCACTGCGGGTGCCCTTGTCGCGGATCTTCTCCATGCCGATGCGCAGGACCTCGTTCATCTTGATGGCGTCGATGTCGTAGGCCATGGTCACGTGGTGGACCATGTAGCCATTCGCCCAGCGCTTCTGCGCGGCGCCGCCGATCTTTCCGTACTCGGAGGCGATGTCGTTGAGCGGCACGTAGGTGGCTTTGATGCCCAGCTTGTCCAGGACCTCCATGACCCACTGATCCAGGTACGGGTATGCCTGCTCGAAGCTCATTCCCTCCACGAGGGCGGTGGGGATGACGAGCGAGTAGGTGATGCAGTTGCCGGGCTCCATGAACATGGCGCCGCCGCCGGTGACGCGCCGCGACACGGTGATGCCGTAGCGCTCGACGCCGTCCTGTTGGATTTCGTTCTGGTAGGACTGGAAGGAGCCGATGACGACCTGGGGGCCGTTCCACTCCCACAGGCGCATGAAGGGCTTGCGGCGCCCCGCGGCCACGTCTTCGACCAGGGTTTCGTCCATGGCGACGTTGATCATCGGGTCGACGACGGGGCCGTGGATCACGTCGAAGTCGATGTCGTCCCACGACAGGGCGGCGCCCAGCGCACGGCGCACGGCGATGCCAATGGCCTCGGGGGTCACCCCCATGAGCGTGTCGCCCTCGTGGAGGGCACCGGCGACGCGCGCGGCCAGGTCCTTCGCGCTCGACGAGGCCGGGGCCCCTTCGAGGGACGCGGTGATCCGGGTGAGCGCGTCGTCGGGGTCGAGGAAGAAGTCGCCCGACACGCTCACGCGCGCGAGGCGATCCTCCTCCACGTCGGTGTCGACGACGACGAGCTTTCCTCCGGGGACTTTGTACTCTCCATGCATGCCCACGATTGTAGGCGCCCCGCTCACACCCAGTCGGGCAGGACGCGCACGCCGCCCTTGTCGGCGGAGGCGGCGAGCATGCCGTAGACGCGCAGGGCGTCGGAGACCTGGCGGGGGCGAGGCTTGGAAGGCTTCCAGGGGGCGGCGCCCTTTTCGGCGCGGCGGCGCTCGAGCTCCTCGTCGCTCACGTTCGCTCGCAGGATGCGGTTGTTGACGTCGATTTCGATCTCGTCGCCGGTGCGCACGAGGCCGATCGCGCCGCCTGCCGCGGCCTCGGGCGAGATGTGTCCGAGGGAGATGCCGGACGTGCCGCCGGAGAAGCGGCCGTCGGTGATGAGCGCGCACTTCTTGCCCAGGCCCAGGCCCTTGAGGTAGGAGGTCGGGTAGAGCATTTCCTGCATGCCGGGGCCGCCCTTGGGGCCCTCGAACAAGATGACGACGACGTCGCCTTCGGTGACTTGCTTGCTGAGGATGGCCTCGACGGCTTCTTCCTGGGATTCGACGACGAAGGCCTTGCCGACGAAGTGGAAGAGGGACTCGTCGATGCCGGCGGACTTGATGATCGCGCCGTTGGCGGCAATGTTTCCGTAGAGGACGGCCAGGCCGCCGTCCTTCGTGTAGGCGTGGTCGACGGAGCGGATGCAGCCGGCCTCAGAGTCGGTGTCGAGGGACTCGAAGAGGTTGGCGGTTGAGAAGGCCTGGGTGGTGCGCACGCCGCCGGGGGCGGCGAGGAAGCGGTGCTTGGCCTCGTCGGTGGCGGTTCCGCTGCGCACGTCCCATGCGCCCAGCCAGTTCTCCAGGTTGTCGGAGTGGACGGAGTGGACGTCGCGGTGGAGCAGGCCGGCGCGGTCGAGCTCGCCGAGGAGGGCGGGGATGCCGCCGGCGCGGTGGACGTGCTCGATGTGGTAGGTCGTGGAGTTGGGGGCGACCTTGCACAGGCAGGGCACGCGGCGCGAGATCGCGTCGATGTCGTCGAGCGTGAAGTCGACGCCGGCCTCGTTGGCGATGGCGAGGATGTGCAGGACGGTGTTGGTGGAGCCTCCCATGGCCACGTCCAGGCTCATGGCGTTCTCGAAGGCGGCCTTGGTGGCGATGGAGCGCGGCAGGACGGAGTCGTCCTCGTTGTCGTAGTAGGCGCGGCACATGTCGACGATGCGCGTGCCGGCCTCGGTGAAGAGCTTCTTGCGTTCGATCTGGGTGGCCAGGGTGGTGCCGTTGCCGGGCAGGGCCAGGCCGATGGCCTCGTTGAGGCAGTTCATGGAGTTCGCGGTGAACATGCCGGCGCAGGAGCCGCAGGTGGGGCACGCGTTGGCTTCGATGCTGGCCAGCTGGTTGTCGCTGACGGAGTCGTCGACGGCCATGACCATGGCGTCGATGAGGTCGAGGCGGTGTTCGACGACGCCGTCGACGGCGGCGCCGGATTCCATGGGGCCGCCGGAGACGAAGATGGTGGGGATGTTCAGGCGCATGGCGGCCAGGAGCATGCCGGGGGTGATCTTGTCGCAGTTGGAGATGCACACGAGGGCGTCGGCGCGGTGCGCGTTCACCATGGTTTCTACGCAGTCGGCGATGAGGTCGCGGCTGGGCAGGGAGTAGAGCATGCCGTCGTGGCCCATGGCGATGCCGTCGTCGACGGCGATGGTGTTGAATTCCTTGGCGACGCCGCCGGCTGCTTCGATGGCTCCGGCGACGAGGTCGCCCAGGTTCTTCAGGTGCACGTGGCCGGGAACGAACTGGGTGTAGGAGTTGGCGATGGCGATGATCGGCTTGCCGAAGTCTCCGTCCGTCATGCCGGTGGCGCGCCACAGGGCGCGAGCTCCGGCCATGTTGCGGCCCTGGGTGGATGTTGCCGAGCGCAGCGGGCGACTCATGATGTGCCTTTCTTTTGCCTTGTAATGACTCCACCCTAGGAGCGTGAGCGCTGCGTTTCCGTGCGGGTTTCGTCTCATGGACGAGGCCGGGGCTGGGTGGGGGTGGTTTTCGCGCGGTATGTCGGGGGCTGTGGTGGGCGTGGCGCCGTGTCAGTGGGTGGACGCTTGCGGGCGCGAATGCAAGGAAAACGCAAGGGGTGCGTGCGTGAATTAGTGCCGTATCGAGAGAGTGGTTGATCGCATTGGTCACGCTTCGGACATTCGGCCTCGTTCTCGACGCGCGAAACGTAGGCTGAGGACACAGATTAGAGAAAGGACTGCGATGACCATTCGCACCACTCATGTTGGTTCCCTGCCCCGTACCCCCGAGCTGATCGAGGCGAATCGTGCGCGCCGTGAGGGTTCGCTCGGCGAGGCTGACTTCACGTCGCTGCTGCAGGATCAGGTTGACGGCGTTGTGAAGCGTCAGGCTGAGATTGGTCTGGATATCGTCAACGATGGCGAGTACGGTCACGCGATGATCGACACGGTTGATTACGGCGCGTGGTGGACGTATTCCTTCTCTCGTTTCGGTGGGCTGTCCTTTGAGGACGTGCAGCGTTTTGATGTGCGTCCCCCGGCTGGCCGTGACGGTCGTCTGTCTTTCTCGTCGTTTGCGGAGCGCCGCGACTGGCAACGTTTCGCGGACGCGTATGCGGATCCGGATTCGGGTATCCATATCGCCAACCGCAACCCGATCGCGTTCCCGACGATCACGGGTGAGCTGACCTATATCGGTGCTGAGGCCGTGGAGCGCGATATTGCGGGCACGAAGCACGCGCTGGAGGCGGCGGGCAAGCCCGTGTCGGATGGTTTCGTGGCGGCGATTTCGCCGGGTTCAGCGGCTCGCGTGGCTAATGCGTTCTACGAGGACGACGAGGCCGTGGTGTGGGCGTGCGCGGACGTGCTGCGCGAGGAGTACAAGCGCATTACGGACGCGGGTCTGACGGTGCAGATTGATGCGCCGGATATCGCAGAGGGCTGGGATCAGATGAACCCGGAGCCGTCCGTTGAGGATTACCGCGCGTTCTCGCGCGTGCGTATTGACGCGCTGAACCACGCGCTGGAGGGCATCAACCCGGATCTGGTGCGTTTCCACGTGTGCTGGGGTTCGTGGCACGGCCCGCACACGACGGATATTGCGTTCAAGGACATCGTGGATCTGGCCCTGCTGGTCAACGCGAATGGCCTGACGTTCGAGGCGGCGAATGCTCGCCACGCACACGAGTGGACGATCTGGCGCGACATCGAGCTTCCCGAGGGCAAGTACCTGATCCCGGGCGTGGTGTCGCACTCGACGAACGTTGTGGAGCACCCGGAGCTGGTTGCTCAGCGTATCCGCCAGTTCGCGGACATCGTGGGCGACGAGCGCGTCGTGGCGTCGACGGACTGTGGTCTGGGCGGCCGCATCTACCCGTCGATTGCGTGGGCGAAGCTGGAGGCTCTTGCCGAGGGAGCTCGTCTCGCATCGAAGTGATCGCCTGACTGCTGGCCTGGGGCGCGCGGGGTGGA
>NZ_ALIY01000006.1:0-1999 GCF_000283035.1 Actinomyces sp. ICM58 | reverse complement strand
GCTGAGGGTCCCGTCCTCCCAGGCCGTGCGAGCGGCGCGGCGCATCTGCCCGGCGATCTCGCGCTCGCCGACGACCATTGATTCCAGCCCGGATGCCGTCGCAAACAAGTCGACGAGGCCGTCGCGGCCCCACAGGTGGCGCAGGCGCACGTCGGCGCGGGGGGTGCGGGCGGCGGTGGCGAGCTCGCGCTCCACCGCATCCTTGAGCGCGCGAGGGTCGGCCGAGGCCGGGGTGTCGACGTAGATGGTGACCCGATTGCAGGTGCGCAGGACCATGACTCCGCGGGCGTGCGGTAGCGAGCGCATGAGGGTAGGGCCCAGGTCGTCCGCGCTGGAGAGCTGGGCGATGTCATCGAGGGGGGTGTAGCGGTGGTCCGCGGAGAGCACATGAATAGTCACAACGCGTCCATTTAAGGGCACGCGGGTGGTGTGGGCAGCGCTGGCAGCCTATTTATGTTGGTGACGCCGTGTCATTTCGAAATGTCGGCTCAATAAATGTTGCACTGCTGCGGATAAACCGGCCTAAAGGCGCGTTAATCCGGGCATTTACGGCGTGCGAGAAATTGTCTTGAACTAGACTGGAAACAGACGGAAATGCGCGAATTAACGCACGAAAACATCATTAAATTAAGGGAGACACATGACGACGCCCCCGCTGATCGCCGCCCTGACCGGGCGACGCGGGCCCACGCCCGTGTGGTTCATGCGTCAGGCCGGGCGCTCCCTGCCGGAGTACCGCCAGCTGCGCGCCGACGTCGGCCTGCCCATGCTTGAGGCCTGCCTGCGCCCAGACGTTGCCGCCGAGGCGACGCTGCAGCCCGTGCGACGCCACGGCGTGGACGCGGGCATCTTCTTTTCGGACATCATGGTCCCCCTGCGCCTGGCCGGGGTGGGCGTCGAGATTGAGCCGGGTGTCGGCCCGGTCCTCGATCGCCCCTATCGCACGCGCGAGAGCATCGACGAGCTGGCGAGCCATCGCTATGGCGAGGGCTCCTGGACCGATTCGACCGGGCGCACGCGCGACTGCGGCGAGGGTGTCCAGTGTGTGCGCGACGGCGTCGCGTCGGCGGTTCGCGAGCTGGGGTCGACACCCCTCATTGGATTCGGCGGCGCACCCTTCACCCTGGCGGCGTACATGGTCGAGGGGCGTCCCTCCCGCGATCACCTGGCGGCGCGCGCGCTCGCGGCGTCCGACCCGGGCGCATGGGACGCCCTTATGAGCTGGTGCGCGCGCGTGAGCGCCGACTTCATCACCTCTCAGGTCGAGGCGGGGGCCAGCGTCGCGCAGCTCTTCGACTCATGGGTGGGCTCCCTCTCGCCTCGCACCTATCGTGAGTCCGTCGCGCCGTACTCGCGCATGGTCGCGCAGCGCGTCGCGGGTGCCGTCAGCCCGGTGACCGGCGAGCGCGCCCCGCTCATCCACTTCGGCACGGGCAGCGCTCCGATCCTGCCTGACATGGCCGAGGTCGGGGCCGACTGCGTGGGCGTCGACTGGAAGACGGACCTGTCGTGGGCGGTCGCCCAGGTGCCCGGAAAGGCCGTGCAGGGGAATCTTGATCCCGCGCTTCTTCAGGCTCCGTGGCACGTTATCGAACAGGCTGTTCGAGATATTCTCGACGCGGGGCGCTCCGCCCCCGGCCACGTCTTTAACCTCGGGCACGGCGTGCCGCCCACGACCGACCCCGACGTCCTGACGCGCATCGTCGAGCTGGTCCGCGAGCTGGGAGGCTCCCGATGAGCCCCCGCTCGGCCACCCCCACCCACCCCGGCGCGGTCGTCGTCGGCGGAGGCATCGCCGGCCTCGTCGCCGCCTGGGAGCTGGCCCGCGCGGGCACGCGCCCCCTCCTCATCGAGGCGCGCGGATACTTGGGCGGCCTCATTGCTCGTGGCACGGTCGGTGGCGTGGACGTGGACCTGGGCGCCGAGACATACGTCGTGCGCGGCACCGACACCTCCTCGATCGTGGACGCCCTGGGGCTGACCTCGGTCGAGCCCGCCG
>NZ_ALIY01000005.1:0-6303 GCF_000283035.1 Actinomyces sp. ICM58 | reverse complement strand
CCCCGCGCCCGGGATGGGTGAGCGCGAGGGGGCACCCGGGCCGCTCTCTCACCCTGCGCGCGAGAGCGGGAGGGGCCCCGGCCTCGTCGATGAGGGGCGTGTGGGATTGCCACGAGCGCGCGCACCCCCGCCGCCCCGGGCGCTAGGGTGGGTGCATGAGCGAAAACGTCGACCTGCGTGCCAGCGCCGATTCCCCCCTGCCCGCCTCCCACGGGGAGGGAAGCGGCCGCATCCTCTTGGCCGCGCCCCGCGGATACTGCGCCGGCGTGGACCGTGCCGTCGACGTCGTCGAAAAGGCCCTGGAGCTGTACGGCGCGCCCGTGTACGTGCGCAAGGAGATCGTGCACAACAAGTTCGTCGTCGAGTCGCTGACCAAGCGCGGCGCGATCTTCGTCCAGGAGACCGACGAGGTGCCCGAGGGGGCGCGCGTCGTCTTCTCTGCGCACGGCGTCTCCCCGGCCGTCCACGAGGCCGCCGCCACCCGCCACCTGGCCACGATCGACGCGACCTGCCCGCTGGTGACCAAGGTGCACCGCGAGGCCGTGCGTTTCGCGAAGGAGGACTACGACATCATCCTGGTGGGGCATCAGGGCCACGAGGAGGTCGAGGGCACGTTCGGCGAGGCGCCGGAGCATATTCAGGTCGTGGGCACCCCCGACGAGGTTGAGGGCGTCGTCGTGCGTGACCCCTCGCGCGTCGTGTGGATCTCCCAGACCACGCTCTCCGTCGACGAGACCCGCGAGACCGTGGACCGCCTGCGTCAGCGTTTCCCGCAGCTCATCGACCCGCCGTCGGACGATATCTGCTACGCCACGCAGAATCGCCAGGGCGCCGTCAAGCATATTGCGCCGCAGGTGGACGTCATGGTGGTCGTCGGGTCGGCGAACTCGTCGAACTCGGTGCGCCTCGTCGAGGTCGCGCTCGAGGCCGGGGCGGGCTCCGCGTATCGCGTCGACAAGGCCGACGAACTGCAGGAGGCCTGGTTTGAGGGCGCCCGCACCGTGGGTCTCACGTCGGGGGCCTCCGTGCCCGAGATCCTGGTGCGCGACGTCATCGAATGGCTGCAAGCGCAAGGATTCCCCACCGTCGAGGTGGCCCGCACCGAAACCGAATCGACGACCTTCGCGCTGCCGCGCGACCTGCGCGCCGACCTGAAGAACGCCGGAATGGCGCCCGCGCGCCCCCACGCGCCGCGCGTGGCCGGGCCCGACCACACCAGCTGAGACCGCTGCCTCCGCGCGCCTGACAGTGCGGTAAGCTTGTTGTGAGGGGCGGGGCTCCGCTGATTGTCAAGTGAACGTGGAGGTTTGCGCATGGATCCCATCGAACGAGTGAGCGACGCCGTTGCCGCTCTGGCGGGGCGCGACATGACGCGCGAGGATTGCCACCAGTTCATCTTGGAGGCCGCGCAGATGATGGAGCCGGTCAAACCGATCATCATTGGCGGGTCTGAGCAGGAGGAGACGCACATTCGGTGGCGCACCCCTGATCGTTCCCTGCGTCTGTCGGTCCGAGGGACGACCATCTACTCTTCGTTTGGCGATACCAGGCTCATCGAAAACGATGAATACTACAACCTGGAGTCGGAGGAACCCGAGTACAAGCCCTACCGGTGGATGATTGCGCTCGGGCCCGAGATTCAGGAAATCGACGTCAGGTCGAAGCCGTGCACCATGTGCTCGTGCTGGGACCAGTTCGACGCGGAGTTCGACCGTTCCATGTCCGACCTGGTCGACGGGCTGGGCATGATGCCGCCGCAGTGGCGCCCGCAGATCCGCTACCAGTGGGATCTGCGCGTCTGTGGCCTCGGTGTTCTCACCGCGTCGGTGAGCGCCGACGGCGTGGAGCTGGCCAGCGACGCGACCGGGGAGACGGTTCTTCTTCCCCCGGGCTTCCCCCTCGGCTTCGGGAGGGTGCTCGCCGGGCTGGCGGGCGGCGCGCGCCTGCGCGACGTGCCCATGCTGGCCTCCGGTGGTCTTGCGGTCACGCCCCTGAGCCCGAACGGTTCGGAGAGCCCCGAGGAGATCGAGGAGTTCGACTGGTTCGAGGAGGAGAACGAGCAGGGGTACGCGCCCGATTCTCAGGAGAATCGTCGGCCCACCCTCACGTTCGCGCAGCTGCGGGACCTCGCCGCCCAGGTCGCGTCTCCGGAGCCGTCCGCGGGTTCCCGAGACGAGGTGGAGACCGTTCCTATGCGCACCGGCCTGGCTTTCGGTCAGGTGTGCGGCATCGTGGACCAGTGGGCGAGGGGCGTGCCCGTGCGTGACGTTCTTGTCGCCAATGGGGGCGTTGCGGGGCAGTTCGATGGCCGCGATGTCTCCTTGGCCGGCGACGGCTGGATCGCGCAGGAGAAGGCGTCGTGGGGAGAATGGGTGCTCACCATTTCGCCGACTCCCGCTCGCACGCGCGTTGAGCCGCGCGCGGGGGCGGCTGCCGCCTGGCAGCTGTGTCAGACGATGACTCAGATGTTCGGTGCCGCGCGCTTCGGCGAGACTGAGGGCGATGCTGTCTATTCGAGGCTCTATGCGCTCGGGGAGCGCGGCGTGAGGGTCAGGAAGTCTGATGATGTGACGATCACCTTCGGCGACTTCTTGCAGCTGGCGCCCGTCGAATTCGCGCAGTGAGCCGAGCGCCCCGCGCGTCGGCGTGACGTGGCGCGTGGGGCCCGCGCCGCCGGGTCTGCTCGGATAGGATGGGGGCGTGTCTCTTACTATCGGTATTGCTGGACTGCCCAACGTCGGCAAGTCCACCCTGTTCAACGCCCTGACCCGCGCGACCGTGCTCGCCGCGAACTACCCCTTCGCGACCATTGAGCCCAACGTCGGCGTCGTCCCCCTGCCCGACCCGCGCCTGAACAAGCTCGCGGAGATCTTCGGCTCCCAGCGCATCCTGCCTGCCACCGTGTCCTTCGTGGACATCGCCGGCATCGTGCGCGGCGCCTCCGAGGGTGAGGGCCTGGGCAACCAGTTCCTCGCCAACATTCGCGAGGCCGACGCGATCTGCCAGGTCACGCGCGCCTTCTCGGACCCCGACGTCGTGCACGTCGACGGCAAGGTGGACCCGGCCTCGGACATCGAGACCATCAAGACTGAGCTGATCCTCGCCGACATGCAGACGATCGAGAAGCAGATTCCGCGCCTCGAGAAGGAGGTGCGCGGCAAGAAGACCGAGCCGATCGTCCTTGAGACCGCGCGTGCGGCTCTGGAGCTGCTGGAACGCGGCGAGCTGTTGTCTGGCCCCGAGGGCGCCAAGCTGGACCAGGACGCGCTGCGTTCCTTCCAGCTCATGACGTCGAAGCCCTTCATTTTCGTGTTCAACATGGACGCCGCGGAGATGGACAACGAGGAGATGAAGGACGAGCTGCGCTCCCTGGTCGCGCCTGCCGAGGCGATCTTCCTGGACGCCCAGTTCGAGGCAGAGCTGGTCGAACTGGACGACGAGGACGCCCGCGAGATGCTCGCCGAATCCGGCCAGGACGAGTCCGGCCTGGACAAGCTGGCCCGCGTCGGCTTCGACACCCTGGGCCTGCAGACCTACCTCACCGCAGGCGAGAAGGAGGCGCGCGCCTGGACGATCCACAAGGGCGACACCGCCCCTAAGGCCGCCGGCGTCATCCACACTGACTTCGAGAAGGGCTTCATCAAGGCCGAAGTCGTCTCCTACGACGACCTGGTCGAGGCCGGCTCCATGGCTGCCGCGAAGGCTGCCGGCAAGGTCCGCATGGAAGGCAAGGACTACGTCATGCACGACGGTGACGTCGTGGAGTTCCGCTTCAACGTCTGAGAAGAACAATAGGGGCCGATCAGTGTGAGTCCAGACGTCGACATATTTGACGAGCAGTCACCATGGTTTAAAACCTGGCGGAGTCCAGCCGCACTTGTCGTGGGGGATGCTCTATCTGTCACGCAGAGCCTGCCCGATTCTTCCATTGACATGGTGATGACTTCACCTCCCTATTGGAAGCAACGTCAATACGATGGTGGAGGTATTGGCCAAGAGAAAACTCCTGACCAATACCTTCGCTGCCTCCTCGATGTCTTCGGGCAGGTGCAGCGCGTGCTGAGGCCGACGGGCAGCTTCTGGCTCAACGTCGGCGATACATACGCGAGGAAGTCGCTTCAAGGGATTCCCTGGCGGCTTGCCATCGCGATGATGGACGAGCAGGGCTGGATTCTGCGCAACGACGTGGTGTGGTCCAAGCTCAAAGGCGGCGGCGCTGTTCGGGATCGACTGCGAGGCACGCACGAGATGCTCTTTCATTTCACCAAGAAGCCTCAGTACTACTTCGATTCCAGCTCTATTCGAAATAAGCCCAGGGCCGCGAAGGTCGTCAACGGCGCGGTCGTTTCCGCCACGGGTGTCTCTGGTGTGCGATACCGCAGGCGCATTGAGCTATCCACCGATTTGAACGACGCGGAGAAACAGCGCGCCATGGAAGCACTCGACGCGGTGCTCGCGCAAGTCGCGGCGGGTGAACTCTCCGATTTCCGGATGGTGATCCGCGGTTCCGGACAGAGGACTACGCACTCGGACAAGGCCGCTGTGTCGGGTCGGGCCAAGCAGCTGAGGGACGAGGGTTTTTACTTCCTGAAGTACCACCCCGATGGTGCCATGCCATCGGACGTGTGGGAGATCGTTCCTGAGGACACGCACAAGCGGGACGCCTCTCATTACGCGGCGTACCCTCTGGAACTGTGTATGACTCCCATCGCTGCGACGTGTCCCCCCGGGGGTGTTGTCCTCGATCCTTTCGTGGGCACAGGTACAACGGTTCTCGCCGCAGTGCAGCAGGGGAGGCGAGCTATCGGGGTGGATATGGCGCCGAGCTATATTCAGCTCGCAAGGGAGAGGGTTGTTCGTGGATAAGATCGTCGAGTTATTCGGAATCAATACGGATGCTCAGGGGATTGACTGGGGCACCATTGTTGCTCTGCAGCAATGTCCTTTCTCTGACAAGAAGTGCTTTAAAACCCGCAAGTCTGAACCAGACGTCGCAATTGGAACGTGCACGGTCCTAGCTGGACGGGCGATGGATTCTGTGATGATTTGTCCGAACCGGCTCATCGACCGGCACAAGATTTTTATTGACTGCATGCATCTGCTTACGAAGCATCAGCCAGGAAATGACTACCATCTCCTGTCGGAAATTAAGATTCCGGGTGGAAAGTTAGACTATGTTCTGGTGTCTGCTCGGGGGAGTCACGCGGTCGATTTTGTCGGTATTGAGCTCCAAACCCTGGACACGACCGGCAGCGTGTGGCCCGCGCGTATGAGCACGCTCAACCGTTTAGGTATTCCCGTGACGGTGCCTGAGGGCAAGCCCTATGGCATGAATTGGAAGATGACGGCAAAGACGATCCTTGTCCAGATGCATCACAAGGCGGCAACTTTCGCCAATATCAATAGGCATCTCGTGTTGGTCATTCAAGATCCCTTGTTGGACTATATGCGTCGAGAATTCACCTTCGATCACTTTACCGATCCAGCTGACGTGGTCGATACGGTTCACTTTCATAGCTATGGGATGCAGCCTCTGGAGCCGGGGCAACAGCGCTCTGATCTCGTTCTTCATAGCCGTATGTCCACCGATGTCGCGGGAATCGAGCGTTGCTTGGGGCTGAAGAACGATGCGGCTGTCGAGGAGTCTGTCTTGCTTGCGCGCATTTCCTCGAAACTCACTGACATGACGCTGTGGTCTCCATTGTGAGCCTCAGTGCGTTAAATTTGTTGCCTTGTAGTGGTGGGTATGTGGAATATGGTCCTCCTTCACCTCGCGAGCCATCAGCTAGTACGCCGTTTCGTGGCTTTTCTGAGGTGAGGTGGCCGGGTGTTGGTCGGGGTTGTGGGTAGAGGTCGAGGTCCTTGATGATGGGTGGATTTCTGCCCAAGAACTTTAGAGCCCTCATGAATGTCTCACGCTCCCTGTTGCTGCCCTGTGTCGCTTGGCCGTTGTGGTCGGTGCGATCTGCTCGTCGACTTGGAGGGTTTGCCCCTGGTTGCTGTCGCTCGGCGTGAGTGTGGTCTGCTTCGAGACAGTAGTGTCCCGCATAGTGGTGTAACCGTGTGGTGGTCGGCCCGTTTGATATGGGTGCGGTCACCGTGTGATCCTTCGAGAAAGCTCTCTAGTTCTGACTCGAAACGATTTGGAGGCACAACGATGACCGCTCCTCATATTATCGACCCTGCTGGCCTGCTTGGCGAGGCGTTGTCCCAGGCATCCCCGGATTTGATGCGTTCCTTGCTCCAGCACGTGATTAACGCGTTGTTATCAGCGGACGCTGATGCGGTGTGCGGGGCCCAGTG
>NZ_ALIY01000004.1:0-1690 GCF_000283035.1 Actinomyces sp. ICM58 | reverse complement strand
GTATCCGAGTTCGTTGCCATGCGACCACAATAGCCCGGCTCTTCAGAGTTGAGTGTGGGTGACCGGGTGGGCCTGTGCGCAAGTTGGTGGTGGTGTGTCCTTGGATGAGGCGTGTGTGGATTGGTGTGCAGGGGACGAGCCGCTGGCGATGCACCCGTTACGAGGCGCTGCACCCTTTACGTGGCGCTGCACCCGTTATGTGGCGCTGCACCCGTTACGTGGCGCTGCACCCGAACAGAAGGGGTGTAATGCCTACGGTTCGGGTGCACTGCCCCTCGGAACAAGTGAAAGTGTGGTCGGCGTGTGCAGAGGTGACTGTGTCGCACAGAGTGGAGGACTGCCTCGTCACACAGAGGGGAGCGCCTCGAGGCGTGTTCAATTGTCTGTGTATCCATCGTTTTGTTTGAAAGGATTGATACATGATGATGTTGTTGTGTCTGGCGCTAGTGGGCGTGAGGCTGTGGAGGAGCTGCGTCGCTCGGGGGCGTTGGATGCGTTGTTTGAGCGTCTTGATGCTGGCGAGGTCGAGATGACGGGTAGCCAGGGGTTGTTGCCCGCGTTACTTAAGGAGGCCTGGGAGCGCGGCCTTGCCGCTGAGCTTTCCGAGCACTTGGGGTATGAGAAGGGCCAGACCAGCACGCAGGCGCGCTCGAACACGAGGAGGGGCACGACGAAGAAGACCGTGATATCGGAGGTGGGAGTGGGAATGTACAACATCGAAGTGGGCCTAGATGCCTCCACCCACACTCAACTATGAAGAGCCACTAACCCAGTCCTCACCCCTGTCCCCCGAGGCAGTATCAATCAGCGGGAGCGGCCCGCCCCCGAACAGCGCGACTCAACCAGACGGGCCGGGAGCGAGCACCGCCGCGACCCCCGCGCTCGCGCCGCGACCCCTAGTCGCGTCGCCAGACCTCGGCGATGGTGCCCGTGCGCTCGTAGACGGAAACGCCGAAGCCGGGGGCCTGCGCCTCGCACAGGGTCATGATGGCGACGTAGGGGCTATCCTCGCGTTCCATCTCCTTCTCGAGGTCGGAGAGCCTGAGCTCGAAGTGCTGCGAGTATCCGTCGGCGCTCACCAGGTCGAAGATGACGAAGGTCTTGTTGGCGCGCTTCAGGTAGGTCTCGTCGCCCTCTTCACGCACGTTCTGACAGCTCACGTTCTCGTGTCGGGTCGACCCGTCCCACCAGTCCTGGACCGCGAGGCCGTAGCTTCCCCATGCCCGGGAGGCGACGAACGCGAGGATGCCGGCAGTGAAGACAAAGGAGAAGGCGGCGGCGAAGGGACTAGGCTCCTTCGCGTGCTTAGCGAGGAGGGGAGACTTCTGGGCCCTGATGAAGTCGCGGAGCATCCACCGAAGCGAGGCCCAGACCACGGGGACCCACAGGAGGATGAAGAAGGCGGGGATGACGGCGGCCGCCATCTGCGCGCGCATCGACCATTGTCCCCACGAGCCGCGCAGGCCGAATCGCCAGAACAGCCCGTACACGACGATCACGATAAGTCCGACGAAGACCCGGAACGCGCGCTTGGTGGAGTTGTCAAGCGGGACGGACACCTCTTCGTCGGCCGACGCGGCGCCGGGTTCGTGTCGGTCGCTCTGAAGGGCTGAGTTCTCCATGCCTTCATGCTATCCGAGGACGAGGCCGGGGCGGGCAGCGGCGTCCAGGGGGCGGTTGCGCTGCTGGG
>NZ_ALIY01000003.1:0-8910 GCF_000283035.1 Actinomyces sp. ICM58 | reverse complement strand
TCCGACCGTTGGGGTCGCGCCGAGCGCTCCCGGCGCCCCGAACGCCATGGGGGCGCCCTCGGCTCCCCGCGATCCCGGGGCGAAGTGGATGCCGCCTGCCTCCGCTCAGCCGGATGCGTCGGCGGACGAAGCGGCGCCGCAGGCGAGCTTGGGCGACGCCCAAGGAGGGGCTATTTAGCCCAAAGTGACTCGTCGTGCAAGAGCAGTGCGCAAATGTGATGTAATAGACAGATGTTTCTGTTGTGTCAATTTCCCCCCGGGTGAGCTGCGACGATGGTTGCTCGGAGCGTGTGCGCGCCGTGGCCACGGGGCCTGCGAGGCCCCGTGGCCATTGGTATTTCGCGGATTCTGCGCTACTGTGAAGGTGTAGTGATACACACGCTGATGACACGACGTGGTGAGCGAGGAAGGAGGCCGATGGGTGTGTGCAGGTCCAGCAGACACGGGAGCGGCCGACGCGCTCACGCCCCCGAAGTATCGACGCAGTGGCGCGTCATGAACGATGGATATGAGTAGGGGAAGCATCATGAGCTGGCTATGGCGGGCGGATGCCGACGGTGGAACCGACGGCGAGGATGCGTCGCGCCGCGCCGAATCGGCGGACGATATCCGCTCTGATATGGGACAATGGAAAAGTAGTAGCGCAACGTCGGCGGAAGGAATCGCCACGGGTAACTCGGAGTTTGAGGCCAATCGTTTCGATATGGTCCGGCCTATCACGCAGGAGCGACTGGGGCTCCTCTTCGATTCTGAGGGCTGGGCTTGGCGTATCGATAACGATGGAGACCTGTGCGGGCTGTGGGAGGGGCATCTGTTCTGCTTCCGCTTCCTCGGCGATTCTCGCGAGGTGCTTTCGATCGTCGCGTTCATGAAGCAGCTCGTTCCTCTTGAGTACGGGGATGACCTGCGCGACTTCCTGCAGGCGTGGCACGGGGAGTTCCTGTGGCCCAAGGCCTACGTGGCGGAGCAGCTTGAGGGTGATCGTGTCGTCGCCGAGGTGAATGGCGACTACGAGTACGGTGCGACGGATGCGCAGCTGGTGCAGCAGGTCATGTGCGCGTTGGCGACGACGCTCCAGCTGTTCCGTGCGCTCGAGGAGCGCTACGGGGTTGAGGATTCGGATAGTTCTGGTCCGGCTGATGGGCATCAGCGCGGCTTCGGCGGTCCCGCCTGGCTTCCCGAGGACTGAGTTGCGGCCTCGTTCATAAATTTTAAGTTGAGTGGAATAGACTCAACTTTGGGTTCGTTGTGTTCACCAGAGGCGCCGAGAACGGTCGGCGCGACACGTATGAACCATTTGGAGGAACGATCTCATGGCACGTGAGATGACAACGAAGGCGCAGGAAGCCGTCGCTTCCGCGCTCCAGTCCGCCTCGGCGGCTGGAAACCCGCAGGTCGAACCCATCCACCTGCTGCAGGCCCTCATCGAGCAGCGCGAAGGCATCGCCCTGTCCCTGCTCGAGGCCGTGGGCGCGGACGCGCGCGCGATCGGCGCGCGCACCCGTAACGCCCTCGTGGCCCTGCCGAGCGCCCAGGGTGCGTCCGCCGGCTCCGCCCAGGCCTCGCGCGCACTGCTCGCCGCCGTCCAGGAGGCCGACCGCCTCGCGGAGCAGTCGGGCGACCAGTACGTCTCGACTGAGCACCTGCTCATCGCGCTGGCCGCCTCGGACACTGAGGCGGGGCGCATCCTGACTCAGGGAGGGGCCACGGCCGACGCGCTGCGCGCTGCCCTGGCCCAGCTGCGACCCGAGCCGATCACCTCGGCGGACCCCGAAGGCTCTTTCGAGGCCCTGTCGAAGTACGGCCGCGACCTGACCGAGGTCGCACGCGAAGGAAAGCTCGACCCTGTCATTGGACGCGACAACGAGATCCGCCGCGTCGTCCAGGTCCTGTCCCGGCGCACGAAGAATAACCCGGTCCTCATCGGCGAGCCCGGCGTCGGCAAGACTGCCGTCGTCGAGGGTCTGGCCCAGCGCATCGTCGCCGGTGACGTCCCCGAGTCCCTGCGCGACAAGCGCCTGATCTCGCTGGACGTCTCCTCGATGGTCGCGGGAGCCAAGTATCGCGGCGAGTTCGAAGAGCGCCTGAAGGCCGTCCTCGCTGAGATCGCTCGCTCGGACGGGCAGATCATTACCTTCATCGACGAGCTGCACACGGTTGTCGGTGCGGGCGGCGGCTCCGAGGGAGCGATGGACGCGGGCAACATGCTCAAGCCCATGCTCGCCCGTGGTGAGCTGCGCATGGTGGGTGCCACCACGCTCGACGAGTACCGCGAGAACATCGAGAAGGATCCGGCGCTCGAGCGCCGCTTCCAGCAGGTCTTCGTCGGTGAGCCCTCCGTCGAGGACACGGTCGCGATCCTGCGCGGCATCGCTCCGAAGTACGAGGCTCACCACAAGGTGACGATCTCGGACGGTGCGCTCGTGGCCGCCGCGACCCTGTCGAATCGTTACATCACGGGGCGTCAGCTGCCGGACAAGGCGATCGACCTGATCGACGAGGCCGCCTCGCGTCTGCGTATGGAGCTCGACTCCTCCCCGGTGGAGATCGACGAGCTGCGCCGCAGCGTGGACCGCCTGCGCATGGAGGAGTCCTACCTGACCGAGTCCGACCCGGAGGGCCTCGACGAGGCGACCCAGGATCGCCTGAGTAAGCTTCGCGCAGACCTGGCGGACCGTGAGGAGCAGCTGCGCGCCCTCACCGCGCGCTGGGAGGCCGAGAAGGCCGGCCATAACCGTGTGGGTGACCTGCGTGTCCAGCTCGACACGCTGCGCACTCAGCTCGAACTCGCCGTGCGCGAGGGGCGCTGGGAGGAAGCCGGTCGTCTGCAGAACGGCGAGATTCCCGCCGTCGAGCGCCAGATCGCCGAGGCGGAAACGCAGGCGGAGGCCCAAGATGCTCGCAGCGACGAAGAGCCCATGATCGCGGAGAAGGTTGGTCCGGCCGAGATCGCCGAGGTCATTGAGGCGTGGACGGGAATTCCCACGGGTAAACTCCTGCAAACTGAGACCGACAAGCTCCTCCACATGGAGGCCGAGCTGGGCAAGCGCCTGATCGGGCAGAAGGACGCCGTGCGCGCCGTGTCGGACGCCGTTCGACGTTCCCGCGCGGGGCTGTCGGATCCGAATCGTCCGACCGGTTCCTTCCTGTTCCTGGGGCCCACGGGCGTGGGTAAGACCGAGCTGGCTAAGTCACTCGCGGAGTTCCTCTTCGACGACGAGCGCGCCATGGTGCGTATCGACATGTCCGAGTACTCCGAGAAGCACTCGGTCGCCCGCTTGGTGGGTGCCCCTCCGGGGTATGTCGGCTATGAGCAGGGTGGACAGCTGACCGAGGCTGTGCGTCGTCGGCCGTATTCCGTGGTCCTCCTGGACGAAGTGGAGAAAGCTGACCCTGAGATTTTCGACATTCTTCTCCAGGTTCTCGATGATGGGCGTCTCACCGACGGGCAGGGGCGCACGGTTGACTTCCGGAACACGATCCTGATCCTCACGTCGAACCTGGGTTCCCAGTTCCTGTCGGATCCTGATTTGACAGCAGAGGGTAAGAGGGATGCCGTGATGTCTGTCGTGCGGGCGAGTTTCCGGCCTGAATTCCTCAATAGGTTGGATGAGACTGTCATGTTTGACGCTTTGTCCCGCGAAAATCTTGGAGAGATCGTTGACCTTCTGGTTGCATCGCTCCAGGCGCGGCTGCGTGATCGAAGGATAAACTTGACAGTTAGTGAACCTGCTCGCGGTTGGCTAGCCCGAACGGGCTACGATCCCGCTTTTGGCGCGCGTCCGCTCCGCCGCTTGATTCAGCGCGAGATCGGCGATCGGCTGGCCGTGTTGCTGCTTGGTGGCGACGTGCAGGACGGTCAGAATGTGACAGTTGACATTAATGGATCGTTCGACGGGCTTGTCATGAATGTTGATAAACCCTGAGATTGCGCGCTACACTGAATACCAGTGTGTATTTCGGACTAGCGGTATGTGACGTCCGCAACAGCAGGAGATGATATGACAACCCAGAGGAAGGCCCGTGGAGCCTATTCCGTAGGACAGGCGACGCGTGAATCCATCCTCTCGGCAGCGATGGTCCTCATTGCAGAGCGAGGCTACAACGGCTTCTCTCTGCGCGACCTCGGCCGTCGAGTCGGTATTTCGCACCCCGCCGTCGTCTATCACTTCCCTTCCAAGGAAGCGATCCTGCGCAGCGCGATCCAGCGTCACGAAGAGATGAACGCGCTCTTCGACGTCACCATTAATGACGAGGCGGAGGGCGGCTTCGACGAGGGTGGCATCACCGCCGGGTCCTTCGTCGAGTGGGCGGTCGGCGAGATGCGCTTCGCCATGAAGCCCGGCGCCGACGCGGCCATCGCCCTGGACTGTGTCCTGTGGGCTGAGTCCTCCTCGGAGGCGCACCCCGCTCACGCGCACTACAAGTACCGCACGCAGCAGATGGAGGAAGCTCTGACCGTCATGATTCAGAACTTCGTCGACGAGGAGGGTGCTGACATCGGCACCACGCCTCGCACGCTGGCGAAGATTCTGATTCGTTACTGGTACGGCTCCGTCGTGTCGGCTCGTTACAACGACGAGCCCATCGACGCTCGCGAGTTCGTCGCGGACTTCCTGGCCGTGTGTGTGCAGCTCCTGCACCTGCCCGCCCACTACGTCCTCCAGCTCGGGGCCTCGGTTCCCGAGGAGGTTGCCGAAGTCTACGCGCGCACGCTGCGCAAGATCAGCGAAAAGACCACGGCGGCCGCTGAAGCTGCGCCCGCCCCGGAGGCCACCGCGTGATCGGCCCCCTGCCGTCCTTCGATGTCGCCCTCGTCCTTCGTGTCGGGGGCGACATCGTCTATTCGCATGGCGACGTCGATCGCGTCTTTCCGCTCGCCTCGGTGACCAAGCCGATTGTCGCGTGGTCTGCGCTCGTCGCCGTCGACCGGGGGCTCGTGGGCCTCGATGATCCGGCGGGCCCCGAGGGGTCGACGGTTCGTCACCTGCTCGCCCATGCCTCGGGACTGCCCTTCGAGGGGCGACGCCCCGTCGCGGCTCCCGAGAAGCGCCGGATCTACTCGAACGAGGGCTTCGATATTCTCGGCGAGGTCCTTGAAGTCGCGACCGGCGTAGGCGTCGCCCAATGGGTGCGCGAGGCAGTTTTTGAGCCGCTCGGCATGGTGTCGGCCGATATTCCTGGCAGCCCCGCGCACGCGGGTGTCGCGTCGGCGATGGACGTGAGCCTCTTCGGCGCGGAGCTCGCGCGTCCGACCCTGGTGAGCGCGCCGCTGGCAGCCCTCGCCGGCCTGTCCCAGTTTCCTGCGCTCGCCGGAGTTACGCCCGGCTACGGGCGTTTCACCCCCTGCCCGTGGGGCCTCGGCGTGGAGATTCGCGGCGAGAAGTCGCCGCACTGGACCGCCCCCGATGCCTCCCCTCGTACCATCGGGCACTTCGGTCAATCCGGCTCCTTCGTGTGGGCGGACCGCGACCTTCGGGCCGCCGCCGCCTTCGTCGGTGCGGAGCCTTTCGGGGCGTGGCATCGCGACAACTGGTCGGCCCTCAACTCGGAGCTGTTGCGCCTCGCGCGCGAGCGAGCCTGAGCGCGAGGGACCGAGGCCTGGGCGCAGACCCAGGCCTCGACCTGTACTGGCGGACTGAGCGCTGCCGGCGCCGCGTCGCGTGTCAGTCGACGTCGACGATGACGGGCACGTGGTCGGAGGCGCCCTTGCCCTTGCGCTCGTCGCGGTCGATCTGCGCGCCGCTCACGCGCGCCGCCAGCGCGGGCGAGCAGTAGACGAAGTCGATGCGCATCCCCTGGTTCTTCGGGAAGCGCAGCTTCTGGTAGTCCCAGTAGGTGTAGTTCGTGACGCGGCCTCGCGTGACCTCGACCCAACCGTCCGCGGCGAAGGCGGCGAAGGCCTCGCGCTCGGGGGCCGAGACGTGGGTGGAGCCCTCGAAGACGCTCATGTCCCACACGTCCTCGTCCAGGGGTGCGACGTTCCAGTCACCGACCAGGGCGATGTGGGCTGTGGGGTCCTTGAGCCAGCCGCGCCCTTGTTCGGCGAGGTTTGCGAGCCACTGGAGCTTGTAGGCGTAGTGCGCGTGCGTAAGCTCGCGGCCGTTGGGCACGTACAGGCTCCAGATCGTCATCGACGAGGCCTGCCCATCCTGGGAGGGGAGGGTGTCGGTCGTGTCGATGGTGACGCCGAGCGCGCGGGCCTCGACGACGGGCGGTTCGCCGAAGGTGGGCTGGGTGGGGAAGTGGTCCTGCACCTCGAGGATCGGCAGGCGCGAGGCGACGGCGACGCCGTTCCACTGGTTGAGACCGTGGATGGCAACGTGGTAGCCGGCCGCCTCGAAGGGCTCGACGGGGAACTGGTCGGGGCGGCACTTGATTTCCTGCATGGCCAGCACGTCCGTGCCAGAGCGCTCCAGAAAAGCGATGACGCGGTCGACGCGCGTGCGGATGGAGTTGACGTTCCAGGTCGCGAATCTCATGGGTGTGAGCCTATCGGTGGGTCGGGGGAGTGGCTGCATGAAACACGCGTGAAACATGCGCGATGGGTGTGAGTTGTGTGAGGCTTTATTTAGAGTGATAATGATTCTCACCTGCAACATAGCTAGAAAAGGCACCCGAATGTCATACCTGCGACGCATCAGTACAGCGGCGCTCGCTCTCTTCCTGGCCCTGACCCCCGCCGCTGCGTGGGCCGGACCCGACCAGGACAAGGAATGGATCGTCACCGGACAACACGTCGATGCACCCATCCCCGTCTGGCACGACGACACCAACAGCTTCTCGCTCAACACCATCAACATGCCGATGGAGAAGACCGCCCTGTGGATCCCGAAGGCCTGGACCGGCACCGGCGAAAAGGACGAGGCCAAGTCGCAGCTCGTCGTCCCCGCCGGCCGAGCCGACCTGTCATTCCTCGGCGCCGAGGGCACCGTCCTCAGCGCCGCGCCCCAGAACCCCGGCCCCGGCAACACGCCCATCTGGGCTGGCCTGGGCGCCGGCGAGATCGGCGACACCGACAAGTTCGAGGGTGAGACCTACACCCTCGACCTCATCAGCGTCGATGGCCCGGGGCGCATGGAGATGTTCATCGACAACGGAGACAGCGTCAACCGTTTCCTCTCCAGCCATGACACCGCCTACCGCAGCGTCTACAACCCCCGCCACACGCACCTGTACACGACCTTCACGCAGCCCGGCCGCTACGTCGCGAACTACAAGATGACTGCGCGCAGCGCCGACGGGAGTGCCATCTACTCCTCGCCGATCACCCCGCTGGTCTGGCAGGTCGGCGGCGCGAACCCCGCTGACGGCACCATCAAGGACATCGAGGCCGCCTACAACTCCGCCCGCGCCGAGCGCGCGGACGGCAACGCCGCCGCCCCGACGCTCACCCTGTCTCACCACGCGGAGCGCGCCCACCCCGGCGACAACCACCTCACCGACATCACGATCGACACGGGCGTCGCCACCGATAGCGGGCGCGCATGGATCACCGTCAACGGCTACTTCCTGACCGAGGCCGTCGTCGAAGGCGGCCGCGCGACCGTCTCCGAGCTCCTGGGCGCCGACGCAGCCGCGGTCCAGGCGATCTACATCCCCGGCGACTCCGCCTCGGCACGCTGGATCTCCCAGCCCGCCCAGTACTCTCAAAAGGACACCGAGCCAGTGACGGTTGGTGGAGGCGACACGATCCTCGGCCCCTCCAACCCGGATCCTGCGCCCGTGTGGAACCCCGACCACCTGCCCGTCTCCTCGCGCCGCGTCGACGTCTCCTACGACCTCGTTCCCGGTACGACCGACCAGTACACGGCCACCGTGCGCGCGGCAGACCCGACTCTGCGCGCCACCTACAAGATCGAATTCCTCGAATCCAAGTACGACTTCAGCCCCTGGTGCTCCATGGAGGGCACCCTCGGAGCGGGCGGCGTAGATACGAAGAAGCAGGACCTTGGCGTATGCCAGTCCGACCCCATGTACATGCGCGTCATCCTGCGCCCCCACCCCCTCTCCGACGCTGTCATGACCGTCGCTGACGCCTCCGACGTCACCGTCGGGGAGCACGTCGGCCTCACCGCCATGCTCAAGATGCGCGACGGCGTCGCCGCCCCCGAGGAGCCGGAACCCGCTCCGAACCCGACGCCCGCGCCTGCTCCAGCGCCCGATAACGGCGGAAACGACGCGACGCCGGACCCGGCCTCGTCCCTGCTCTCCGACCCCGTCGAGATCGCGCGAGGCCACCTGGACGTGCGCCTGACCCAGGCGACCGGTGAGAACGGAACCACCTACGGGCTCGCCGTCAAGGATGACTCCTTGACCAACGCGCGCACCTCCGTGCTGCGCACCCTGGGATCGACCACCCTGGCGGTCGCCCCCAACGCGCGCTTCGTGCGCCCCGCGTCCCTGTCCGGCCCGAGCTACGACGTGCTCGGGCCGGTGGGTGCGGCCACCTACGTGCTCCCCGAGACGCAGAACAGCGACATCGTGTGGCCCGGCCTGTCCACCGAGGGCATCGACTACGCGGCCCTGCCCGAGGGTGCCGACCTGACCCTGCATCTTGCGCAGGCCCCCGCCGGTGCGCGGGTCGCATTCTTCCAGGGCGGCACCTTCGGTGCAGGCGCGAAAGTCCACTTCGACTCCACCAAGGGCGACGGCGTGGTCCACACGACCGAGGCCACTCATATGCACGGCAACTGGGTGTTTTCCGCGCCCGGCACCTACCGCATCGAGGTCGGGGCCCGAAGTGGCGAGCGCGTGCTGGCCGAGCCGCAGAGCTTCACAGTGATTGTGCGCGGCGGACATCATGAGCAGCCCGCGCCCACCCCGGGTGACGAGCCTGTGCCGACTCCCTCGCCCGGGCCCGCCCCCACGCCCGAACCCGAGCCCACCCCGGCGCCCGCCCCGACGGTT
>NZ_ALIY01000002.1:0-2936 GCF_000283035.1 Actinomyces sp. ICM58 | reverse complement strand
CTCCAGCGCCGCGCCCGCCGAGAGCGGCACCGAAGCCACCCCCTCGCCGAGCCCCTCCTCGTCCGCGGCATCCTCCGCGCCCGATCATGGCGCCGTCATCCAGGTCCTCAACGGCACCGGCACCCAGGGCTACGCCGGCCAGCAGGCGACGATCCTCAACCAGGCGGGCTACGCCGGAACCTCCGCGGCCAACGCCGACGGCTGGGCGACGCAGACCTCGACCGTGTACTACGAGGATCCCAGCATGGAAGGGACCGCGAAGGATATCGCGTCCAAGCTCGGTATCGATAACGTCCGCCAGGAGAGCGGCCTGGGAAACCCCGACATCGTCGTCGTCCTGCGCTAAGCGCGCGTGAGTTCTGCGAGCCGCCGGCCCCGCGTGGGTTCCGGCGGCTCGCGCATATCTGGGTTGCGCGCGTTACGCCCTGAGCGCATCGGGCTCACGTCCCCTACCTCGCCTTGCACTCGATGCTGGTGAGTGCCAGAATCGTACTTGGCACTCCAACATGGAGAGTGACAAGACCACAGGTCCGGTGAGGCCGCCTACCAAGCGCGGTCGTCCGTCGCGGGCGCCGGACCCGATCCGCATCGCGGAAGGATATATTCCCAATGAGCAAGATCATCAAGTTTGATGAGGATGCCCGTCGCGGCATGGAGAACGGCCTGAACCTGCTGGCCGACACCGTCAAGGTGACGCTCGGCCCCAAGGGCCGCAACGTCGTGCTCGACAAGAAGTGGGGCGCCCCCACGATCACCAAGGACGGCGTGTCCGTCGCCAAGGAAATCGACCTCGACGATCCCTTCGAGCGCATCGGCGCCGAGCTCGTCAAGGAGGTCGCCAAGAAGACCGACGACGTCGCGGGTGACGGCACCACCACCGCGACCGTTCTGGCCCAGGCCCTGGTCCACGAGGGCCTGCGCAACGTCGCCGCCGGATCCAACCCGATCGCCCTCAAGCGCGGCATCGACCAGGCCGTCGAGGCCATCGTCGCCCAGCTGCACGCCGACGCCAAGCCCGTCGAAACCACCGAGCAGATCGCCGCCACGGCCTCCATCTCCGCCAACGACCCCGCCATCGGCAAGCTCATCGCCGAGGCCTTCGACAAGGTCGGCGCCGAGGGCGTCGTCACCGTCGAGGAGACCAACTCCTTCGACACCACCCTGGAGACCACCGAGGGCATGCGCTTCGACAAGGGCTACCTGTCTGCCTACTTCGTGACCGACCAGGAGCGCCAGGAAGCCGTCCTCGAGGACGCTTACGTCCTCCTCATGGACTCCAAGATCTCCAACGTCAAGGACATCGTCCCCGTCCTGGAGAAGGTCATGCAGACCGGCAAGCCCCTGGCGATCATCGCCGAGGACGTCGAGGGCGAAGCCCTCGCCACGCTGGTCGTCAACAAGATCCGCGGCACCTTCAAGTCCGTCGCCGTCAAGGCCCCCGGCTTTGGCGAGCGCCGCAAGGCGATGCTGCAGGACATGGCCATCCTGACGGGCGGCCAGGTCATCTCCGAGACCGTCGGCCTCTCCCTCGAGAACGCTGACCTCGAGCTGCTGGGCCGCGCCCGCAAGATCGTCGTCTCCAAGGACGAGACCACCATCGTCGAGGGCGCCGGCGACAAGGACATGCTGGACGCCCGCGTGCGCCAGATCCGCCAGGAGATCGAGAACACCGACTCCGACTACGACCGCGAGAAGCTGCAGGAGCGCCTCGCCAAGCTGGCTGGCGGCGTCGCCGTCATTAAGTCCGGCGCGGCCACCGAGGTCGAGCTCAAGGAGCGCAAGCACCGCATCGAGGACGCCGTTCGTAACGCTCGCGCGGCCTCCGAAGAGGGCCTGGTCGCCGGCGGCGGCGTCGCCCTGATCCAGGCCGCCGCCGTGGCGCTGCCCAAGCTCGACTCCCTCACCGGCGACGAGGCGACCGGCGTCAACATCGTGCGCCTGTCCGTCTCCGCCCCCCTCAAGCAGATTGCTGAGAACGCGGGCGTCGAGGGTGGCGTGGTCGCCGACCGCGTCGCCAGCATGGAGCCCGGCCACGGCTTGAACGCCGCGACCGGCGAGTACACCGACCTCATGGCTGCCGGCATCTCCGACCCGGTCAAGGTCACCCGTTCCGCGCTGCAGAACGCCGCGTCGATCGCGGGCATGTTCCTGACGACCGAGGCCGTCGTCGCCGACAAGCCCGAGCCGCCGGCAGCCGGTGGCGACGAGGCTGGCGCCGGCATGGGCGGCATGTACTGAGCCGCTCGGCGTTAACGCTGATCCGCCTGGGGGCGGGGCCCGTGAGGGTCCCGCCCCCAGGCGCATGTCTGGCGGACGACGCGCACTGCACCGGGGGCGGGATGACGCGTCTCGCCCCCGGTGCATGTCTAAGCGCCTGCGAACAGGGCCGACGAGTGCGCCTCGGCGTCCGCGTAGGTGGTCGCCGCGGCCTGCAGCTGCGTGGAGATGGAGTCCAGCGCGTCGTGGGTCTGTGCCTGGATGCCCTGCCACTGGGTGATCGTGGCCTGGAAGTTGGCCTGTGCTCCGCCCGTCCACGAGTCCTGAAGGGCGAGCAGCTGGGACATGAGCGTGTCGACTTCGGTGCGGATCGTGGAGGCGGTCGCGCAGGCCTGTGCGGATGCTGCGGATACCTGTTCGGCGTCAACGGCGTAAGCGGTCATGATGTCACTCCTTTGTGGGCCCCGGGTGGGCCCGTCACCCTCGACGCTACGCGCGTGACAGCGCATAATCGAGGCGGAAACAACGCCCTGTGGATAACTGCCTGCGCCAACAAGTGCCTGTGGATAGCCCGCGTGGAGGGGCGCGGTGCCTGTGGAGGGGCGCGGTGCCCGCGGCGGCGTGGCTTCGAGAGGCCGCACCGAGAGAGGCCGCACCGAGCGAGGCTCGCGGCGCGGACAGCGATCGGGCGGGCGGCCCCCTGTGGATATACCAGGCCC
>NZ_ALIY01000001.1:0-18142 GCF_000283035.1 Actinomyces sp. ICM58 | reverse complement strand
TGCTTTCTGACTGAAGAAGATGCTGAACATGGTGACCAACTACAAGCAGTCTTAATGCACCGTTTGGTGCTCGGTGCTTTCTGACAGAGATGTGGGTCGGTTCCCACTACCACTTCTACGCCGAGTCTTAATGCACCGTTTGGCGCTCGGTGCTTTCTGACTGAAGAAGATGCTGAACATGGTGACCAACTACAAGCAGTCTTAATGCACCGTTTGGTGCTCGGTGCTTTCTGACGGAAGCTGAACCAGATCCATCAGTACAAAGGCGAGATCAAGCCTTAATGCACCTTTTGGCGCTCGGTGCTTTCTGACTCAAAGACAATGAACGCTGCGACCTCCGCGATGACGTGGTCTTAATGCACCTTTTGGCGCTCAGTGCTTTCTGACGCAGACAAGGATAGGCCGCACGGGCAGCGTTTGAGCGCCGTCTTAATGCACCTAATGGCGCTCGGTGCTTTCTGACTCGTTGAAGCTGCGAAGAATGGCGTCAGTACCGACGTTGCGTCTTAATGCACCTAATGGCGCTCGGTGCTTTCTGACTCGTGTACTTGGAGGTGGACGCGGTGGTCCCCGAAAAGGTCTTAATGCACCTTTTGGCGCTCGGTGCTTTCTGACTCGTCATCGACGGCGACAAAGCAACCGCCACCGTGTCTTAATGCACCTTTTGGCGCTCGGTGCTTTCTGACCACTGGTCCCGCTCGTCACCGCGTGGGCGCTCCCCGAGTCTTAATGCACCTTTTGGCGCTCGGTGCTGTCTGACGCCGCCCGCCGGCTCGCTAGTGTGCGTCGTCTATCCTGGTCTTGATGAACCTTTTGGCGCTCGGTGCTTTCTGACTTCGATACATGAAGTGCTACTGCGACGGTTACAAGTCTTAATACACCTTTTGGCGCTCGGTGCTTTCTGACTGGAACATCCTTTCATCGTTGAACGGAAATTGATGGTGCGTCTTAATGCACCTTTTGGCGCTCGGTGCTTTCTGACCAACGCCTTCAATCTGCGTAATGACACTTACTTCGAGAGTCTTAATGCGCCTTTTGGTGCTCGGTGCTTTCTGACTCGAAGCCCGCACCTGGCACGTAATTGACCGCACGTCTTAATGCGCCTTTTGGCGCTCGGTGCTTTCAGACAAAATCACGAAGGGCGGCGGCGACGTTACGACGAAGTCTTAATGCACCGTTTGGCGCTCGGTGCTTTCTGACCGAGAAAGAGACAACACGCCATGAACACCAACACCGTTAGTCTTAATGCACCGTTTGGCGCTCGGTGCTTTCTGACTTGAAAGAAAAGTGTCCCACAGGGAGGGTGTCATGTTGTCTTAATGCACCGTTTGGCGCTCGGTGCTTTCTGACAAGATCCTGGGCTTCTTCTCAGGACTTGTCCTCTACAAGGTCTTAATGCACCGTTTGGCGCTCGGTGCTTTCTGACCCGTCCCGATGAACTACGTCGTAGTCCGTTACGCGCTCAGTCTTAATGCACCTTTTGGCGCTCGGTGCTTTCTGACCGAGACCATCCGCCGGATAGAGACAGAGCAGACCAAGGTCTTAATGCACCTTTTGGCGCTCGGTGCTTTCTGACCCCGAACCACAAATCACCATCATCAAGGAGAACAATCAGTCTTAATGCACCTTTTGGCGCTCGGTGCTTTCTGACCTCCGAGCGTCGTCCTGCCCGGTGACCGGGTGCGTCTGGTCTTAATGCACCTTTTGGCGCTCGGTGCTTTCTGACGAGACGAATCGGCCACGTGCGCGCCGCGTCGGGCGTGTCTTAATGCACCTTTTGGCGCTGGGTGCTTTCTGACTGCCCGGCGTGTCGCAACCCCTGTGACCAGGGAAAACGTCGTACCGGATCGCCAGTGGCCGAAAAAGCACCCCTCCGGCCAACAAGCACGAGGTCAGATTACCAGACTTTTCGTTGCGACTGCTCGCATCGCCGCAGACTCGCTCTGGCGATGCTTTCGCCCCGGAGATCGCCGCCGTCACCGGCGTGTCGATCAGTCACAGCACTTCACACTTGTAGAGTAATCGCAAGGTTGTTGAGTGGAAGGACAGACAATGACGACACCCGCCACGGCCTCGTCCCTGAGAGAAGCGACCAGCCCCCAAAGCCCTCCCTCGCGCCAGACGCCGACTCCTCACAGCACACCCCGACCCCACCAGAGCGAACACCCCCACGCCGGGAAGCCTCACCGACGACCAGCTACGAGAGCTCGCCGCCCAGGACTGGGCGCCGCCACGCATCGCCGCACTTGACACGAACACTCTCACGACGGCCGACCCCATCACCCGGGCGCTCCTGGCCGAATCGGTGCGCGAAACCCTCGAACGCCACCTCACTACGGAACGCCCCCACGGCACCTACGACGACACGCGCGCAGGACACGACGCCTTCAGCAGGGGAGTCGTCGACGATTACGACCACGGCATCCACCACCTCGCGCGAGCCACCATCCGCGTCGCCGACCCGGGCCTCGTGACCGGCGCGGGCCTTTCGGCACCGGACGTGCCCGATGCCGACGCGCCCATTATCGACGAGCTCGCCCGGGCCTCGGACCCCAACCCGATCGCGAGCGTGCTCGCCGACGCCGCTCTGCTCGATCTTGACAGGTACGCCACCGGAGCAGGTTTGCGATACTCGCGAGTCGGAACCACCCTCATGCTCGCGGCGCCAAACGAGGGGCGCCTGGCCGACGCCATCGACATCGTTGCCGCCGCGGCCATTGGCGCGGGCTCGCGCCTCACTGACCTGACGACCCAGTACATTGACGAGGAGAAAGCCCCCGCGAGCATCGGCATTGACCCATGGACTGCTGGGCCCAGCGACGAACCTTCGGGCCAAGCCGACCGCATCCTCTACGTCGGTCGCGATGGCGCACGCGTCCACGTCAAAGCGGGCCGTGTCCTCGTCGACGCGCCCGGCTCGCTGCCTGTCACCTCCGTCCCCAAAAACAGCGTCACGCGCATCGTTCTGTCGGGAAACGTCGGCTTGTCCGTCGGCGCGCGCTCGTGGGCGATGCGCAGTGGCGTCGACGTCGTGTGCCTGTCGCGGCGTGGCTCCTACCAAGGCGCCCTCATCGGTGCGAACTGGGGAGCGCACGCCAGCCGGCTCCTCGCGCAAGTGGCCCTCACCGGCGACCGCGAGCGGCGCGTTCGCCTGGCCGCCAGCCTCATCGGCGCGAAAATCCGCGGCCAAATCCACGTCCTCACCCGCATCGCCCGACGCGACGAGGCCGTGCACGTCGCTGACACGACCGCGCACATGCACGCCTGGCGGCGTTCCCTCGCGGGTGCGCGCACCCTCGACGAAATTATGGGCGTCGAGGGCGCGTGCTCCAACGCCTACTTCGACGCGCTCGCCGCGTGCGTGCCCGCCGACGTCACCTTCGACGGGCGCAGCCGACGCCCACCCCGCGACCTGCCCAACGCCGCCCTGTCCTACGGGTACGCCATCCTCCTGTCCGAATGTGTCGGCGCGCTGCCCGCCGCCTGGCTCGAACCGAGCCTCGGCATCGCGCACGCACCCACCGACAAGTGGCCCAGCCTGGCGCTGGACCTCATGGAACAATTCTGCCCACTCCTGGTCGACCAAACCGTCATGGCTCTCCTGCGCGCACGCAAGCTCCGGCCCGAACACGGCGTCGTCGAGGCCGAGGCCGGGGGAGTCTGGCTGGGCAGCGACGGCAAGAAAATCCTCGTCGACGCTAACGAGGCCGCCTGCCAGCGATCCGTCACCGGTGCGCTCCCCGGATACTCGGGCTCGTGGCGCAGGCACATCGCCCACGCCGCGCAGATGCTGGCGCGCGCCATCGCCGAACCCGACCACCCGTGGAGCGGGGTCGCCTGGCGATGATCTACATCATCGCCTACGACATCGCCGACAACAAACGGCGGCTCCGCGTCGCCAAAACACTGGAATCCTGGGGCTACCGCATCCAAGAATCCGTGTTCCAACTCCGCCTCGACACAGCCACGCTGGCGCGCGTGCGTTCGGCTCTGGCAGCCCTCATCTCCGACGTCGAAGACGTCATCCACATCTACCCCATCTGCTCATCCTGCGCCGACCGCGCCGACATACTCGGCGCGGCCATAGCGCTGGACGACGTGGGGTTGTGCCGGGGAGTGTGGTGAGAGGCTAGCGGATGTCCTAAACAGGTTTAGGGACGCAGATTGGTTCGCCCGAGGATGGATGATGTTCCGAGGGGAACAGTTGTGTGGCTTCCAGTGCTCGTCCTTCTTTGGGGTACCCGTCATCGAAGTTCGTTGCGTTGTTTTGACGGTTCTCATTACGCGTCATGTATCGCACTGGGATGCCGTCTGTGTAGCCAAACGATGCCCGCTGGAATGCTTGAACCCAAGGGAACTTGTCGAAACGATCGGGTACCTGATAATGGTCGATCGAGCTGATCGTCTCTGTCCCCAAACACCCGTCGAGCTGAGTGTAGCCAGTAGCTAGTTGCTGCCCAGTTTGAAGCCGCAACTCTGTCGCCTCCACTTTAAGTGTACCGTATCCCAGAGGCTTTCCCATTCCGAGATGGAGGTAGCCGACAAGACCCTTACCGCGTTCGGAGTGAGGAACAAGATTTTCGGGATTGAGAAGCCAAAGTAAAATACTCAACTCGAGCGGTGTCAGCATTTCGAAGTGGATTGTCATGGTCATTTGTGACCCGGGGAGTATATATGACTCAACCACCGAAAATGCGTCACTGTCCCGACTGAAGGGCTCGATCATACGTCTTTTATAAGGAAGCTTCAGAGGTTCACGGTGCGTTGGGTACGCGGCTCGCCCAAGTGACTGTTTCCCATTAAGGAAGTAGTCTTGCCGTCGAATGAGCTTGTGAGGCGTACCGTCTGTTCGTTCTTTGTTAGTAGGCTGTATGTTCTTTCCATCGTTAGTCGTCAAAAACCTTCGGGCAGAAGAAGGCTTCGGTTCGAGAAGAGGTGGGAGTGATATTGGGGCTCCTTTATATCGGTCGCAAGATGAGGTGTCGATGCTGCTAAAGGAGAGGCGCCCCCTGATGGAAAAATGTGACTGATTGGTGTTCGAGTTATCCTCGACTGACGGTAGATCTGCTGTGAATCCGAAAAGTCGATCCGCACTAGAAGCTTCTGAAGCGAATGCGGGTGGGATGAGTGCATTGTATTCGGCCAGTGAAGCTGGTGAGTCGGTGTAGCTTGCACGTCCAATAGGGATCGGCACAAGGTCAATAATTTCTGACTGGTCATCACTCAGGATTGCGTATGCGAGGCTGTTGTTGTCGGAAATTGACCAGCTTCTGTCGTTAATGAACCTGTTTGGTATCGGCTTTGGTTCACCCTTCTTTGATGCCAGTTTCTCTCTTTTTGTAAACATCTCGCGGTAACTATTGACCGTGTTGTCGTATCGTGAGAATAGTCTTGCCGCGTCGTTTGCGTTAAGCTCGATTCGCAAGGGGGATTCCCTCAAAGAGAAGAATATGCGTTCGCTTTTCTTCTCTTTGAAGGTTCTTCTGCCTGCTTTGCGATCTGTCGGGCTAGTTGTGGTGTACAAATATCCCTTAATCGAGCATTTTTCGTCAATGTAGGTTAATGATAGTGTCTCGTAATCGATTTTGAAGGTGTAGTCTGCCTGTTCTTGATCTTCTGTTCTGTATATAGCTGTAACGATCCAGTAGGCGTAAAGTCCATTTGATACAAGTGTTGCGTCAAAGTATATCTCTGGGAATGGCTCCCCGTGTTTTGGTGATGTCATCGCGATGAATCGATCACGCGGGGTTCCTGTCCCTCCGGGTGTGGGGTGATTGGATCGTGGTGTCTGAATATGTTCCCTCAAACTAATTCCTGCTGATGTGCCATCGTATAGAGAGGCTGTGAGGGTGATGGGGATGTCGTGATTGCCATCTGTAACGTAATCCCTGTAAGAGTGTGATCCATCGAGAATTTCAATAGTTGTCTGTTCATTCTCTGAATGTACGATGCGTACTGGCATTAGTGACGTGGAAGTCGCGGGGTCGATCCTGTAGGTAAGAGGAGTGTTGTGTGGATCGAACATGCGATACCTTGAATTTGTTAGTGCTTCAAATGCATTTGATAGCATTCCCTTAAACATTGTTGGAGGAATGAAAGCTCTGTCGTCGACAATATGAGGGCTGAGGGTCTTTATCTCTCGCGATGGATTAGATTTTGTTGCCTGTGTTTTGGTTCGCTGTACGCTTCCTATGATAAGGGGTGTTTCGACAGTTGCTCTTACTGAAATCGAACCTGATAGTTGTTCGTGAGTGACTTCGCTGATTGGATCCGGTGTTTGGTCTCCTAGAAATCCCCACTTATGCGACTTGGGTATTTTGCTGGTCTGTGTTCGAATCGAGGGAATTCTGTTGACCGATGAGTGAAACAATGTAAATTCATTGGCATTCGTATCTGACATGATTAGCTCCACTTTCCTGTAAATAGCTGCTCGACCACGACTGTATTTCCGTACTTTTCTTCTTGGATGAACTCAACTGCCGTCATTGGCTTGGCGTCGGCGTGTTGTTCGTCTTGTTCTGTCTGACCAGAGGTGGGTTCCGAGGTGGAATCCCGATCACTGCTCGCGGCAGACTTGTGCTGCAGATAGCTCACCTTGTGGAACCACCCGCTGACCGATGCTGGTTCCGTGTCCTTCGACGGTGCCTCGGGTCTGGCAGCGGTGAGCGTCAGCTCGACGGCACCCACACCGTTCACCCAACGGTACTCGTGAGCCAGAACGGCGCCCCCTGCAGGTTCATCGGGCAGTTTCACCGGTACCCACAGGCGCAGCTCGAAGACGTTCGTCGGATCGAATTCTCGCCCATCGATCGGCGTGACAGAGAGCTTCGGCTTCTCGGCAGAGGACCCCTTATCGAACCCCAACACGGTCCACGTCCCGTTGGTCGCGAACGCCAGGCCCTGAACGTCCCCGCCCGAATGTGTCCGTGCGTATGCGAGGAAGACATCCAAGCATGGTGTGTCACCAGAAACCGGGCGGATAGATGAGCGTGTCAGCATCGCTTTCTGATTCTTGTCAGTCATCGGCGGCTCCCATCCCTTCAGATTGTTTACGCGCAGCTCCTGGGCCGTTCTCTAGGCGCTTAGACCAGTCCGTTTCTTCGTACTTATCCTTTAAATGTTTCAGAACCTGTTCCGCGAGCTTGCGCTGCCCCTCGTAGAGGGCGTCAGTCATAGCACCGGCGCCTGTCTCCGGCTGCTGCAGTGCTTCGCAACCAGTGAAATTCCGCGACGGAAGGTCAACACCTTTACGGTCAGCTCCCTCTACTTCGATCGTTGAGACGACAACCTGTCCCAGGCCTCGCGTCGAACGGCTACCCAACGGGAGCGTGCCCGCGGACAGCTCGGCGAGCACCAGCCCGAGCAAGACGTAGGCGGCGTGAGCGTAGTCCGCGTGGGTAGGTTTCGGTTGCTCGCGCTCGAGCGAACTGTGCTCCGCCTCGGCGGCATCGGCAGGTCCGCGCTTAGCTTCCGGCCCCTTCTCCGCCTCGATGTTGTTCAGAAGCTGGCGCAGATCAATGTCGATCCGGATCGGCTCCCACTTCGTTCCCAGGTAGACGGCCTCGGTGAAGAGACCACCGTCGATGACGCCGCCCGTCCATCGATCAATCGCGTTGTGTGTGACCTCGATGCGTTTCCCACGCTTAGTGGAGAGGCAGTCATGGACTGTGACCGCGCCCCGGTACTCCGTGCTGCCGAACATGTAGCGGACCAGGTTCGGCTCCGCGGCGATCTGTTCGTGGAGATCATGGGATGTGAACGTGGGCAATTTGTCTTGTGCTGCGAGTACCGTCCGCGCGATGCGTGAGGCCCGTGAGCGCAGCGCACCGCGAATCGAGGTTCCCGGGATGAGGAGTTGGGCGTTCTCCCACTCCACTGAAGGGTCCCGGAGCGGATAAACGACCTCGTGAACCTCCTCGTTGATACCCTTCTCCTCATTTTCTGCTTCTTTCGCGGCCTTGCGCTGCTTCGTCAGCTCCTCGTCCTCGGCGACGAAAATGCCGGTGGGCGACCACCAAGTTATCTTGATGCGTGCGGGCTGCGTGCCCACGCAAGCAGAACTGTCTGTGCCCTTAGACGATTCTGGCCCTTCGGTTAGCGCACCCGTCAGTGGATCAACGACATCGACGAGTCTCTCCCCCTCGAGCCCCTTCGACTTGGCGACTATTCGCAGATATTGATCGTCAGAATCTTGGTGCTCCTCATTGGACTCTTGGACCTTGATGGCTCCCTGCCCGGACCCAGTGCGTCCACCCAGCGAAATTGCTTTGCTCTTGAAGAGGGAACGGATGAGGCGAAGGAGCAGCTCAATTGCTTCGGATGACGCAGGCCCCGGAATCCCCTCCGACTGTTTGTTCTCCATCGATTCGTCATCGCGTCCCTCCGCGGTGATGCGAATGGTGAACCTTGTGCCGCGGGGAAGGAACTCGTGCTCGTAGAGAGCCCCGTCCGAAGCAGCCCCGGTCGTCCTGTCGATGCCGACGCCGTGACGCCTCGGCAAGGGGGAATCTCCGGAGTCGCTGTCCTTGTACTGCGGGAAGGACACCGCGTGGAAGGTCAGTGCGCTCTGCCTGATCGGCAGGGAGTCGTCACTGCGCAGGCGGCGATCGTGGAGTGACTTGCCGGTGTCGAGCGAGTCGTCGCCCCACAGGGAGATCCAACTTTCCTTTGAGAAGGCTTCGCCTTTCTGAGTCGTTGGATTCTTGGCGTCTGCCAGCGCCTGGCGGGCCACATCGCAGGCCGCGCGAACCGCGCCCCTGATGGACCTTCCTGGGATCGTCGGCTCGTCGAGGCCGTTGCGGCAGAAACGGATGACGGTTCCCTCTCCGTCGCGGTCGGGGACCGCATCGACACCACCGATGTGGAGTTCCGACGTCAGCTCAACGGGGATTGTGAGCTCATAGCGTGTGAATGTCACTGATCTTCGCCTCCTTCGGGCGTCTCCTCGCACACAAAGTGCTCGAGCTTTGCTTTCGTGACCTCAATGGATTGGATGCTGAGAAGGGGATGATCGACGACGAAGCGCCCGTAGCCCTGCGCCGTCAGCTCGCCCACTCCAAAGGGGGCGAGCTCCAGGAGCTTGTCTCGATCCTTCTTGCTCGTGTCTCGATCCTTCTTGCTCTTGGCTCGATCCTCCTCGCTGACGCGCACCTGGATCACCGATCCCGCCTGGATCGCTAGGCGACTCGCGCGCGGCCCGTTGTCCGCAGGCGACCACGAGTCGACGCGGCGGTGACGGATCGAGGGGGTACCGACTGCCTCGACGATGATGCCCTCGCGCTTGAATGCACGAATGAGGTCGTCGGCAGTCCCTCCGGCCCCGAGCCCAGCGGAGCGCGCGATCACGTCGGAAATGAACCACAGGGAGATTGTTCGTTCGTCGGACGAGGTCGTGGTGCCCTCGCCGGGGGCCGTCCCGTCAGCGGATGTCGAGGCAGTGCTCGTGAGCTGCGTGCTTCCGGCGTTACCGAAGTGGATGCGTGCCTCTCGCTCGGCGGCTGTCTCTTCGTGGAGCGTGCACGTCGCGGACCCGAAGGTGCCCGTGAGCTTGCGCGACCCGAGCCGGGCCTCGCGTGTCTTACCGAGAAGAGAAGAGACAGAGGCGGCCTCCCAGAGCTCATCCGACACCCAGACGTGCGCGCGCATGCACATCTTTTCAGGCAGGGCCTCGACCAGGACGAGTTGTCCCTTGCTGGCCGCGCCCGTCTCATGGTTGATGGCGGTCGTCTGTCGCCCGCGCAGGGGTGGCTTACCGTACCAGCCCTGAGTCTTCGTGCCGGGCTCTTTGCTGTCGCCTCCCTTAGGGTCGAAGAAGACGTACCCGCCGCGAACGGGGATTTTCCCATCATTCTCGGTGGAGTCGCCGAACAGGGTGATGGTCGAGTCCGAGGGCGATGTCTTGTCCGTTTTGAGCACGAGGGGAACGGGGAGTCCCTGAGCGTCACTGATGACGGGCAGTGCGTCCGAGACGACCAGGTGGCCGCCGGTCACGGCGTTGGTGATGACCGCCTCATCCTCTCCGTGCTTCTTTGACGACACCAGCCGGTGCAGCCAGGGGAGCAGGACCGTTCCCCGCAGGAAGTCCAAGGAGCGAATTTCGTTTGAGAAGGGGACCTCGTAGGACACGATGGGCGAGTTGAGCGTGAGGTCGAGGATCAGGTGGTGCCCGCCGCTGTGCCGAGCTGCGGAACCGTCGACGGTCCCGACCTGGTGTTGTGTGCTGCGCTGCGGGGCGGGGAGCGCGTTGACAACTTCTGGCTTAAGAGACCGTGCCAGCTTCTTGAGGCTCGTCCTCAGCTCCTGCGCGCATGACGAAGCGAAGGCGACGATCTTGGACGTGGACTGCCCGGCGCGTGCCTCAACCTCGTGGTTGGTCACGAGGACCGTGCACTCGCCGTCGCCTCCGCTGCGGCCCGAGCCGATGCCTCGGACCATGAGGCCCGCGACCCCCAGGAGGAAGTGCGCGGCCTCAATCGTCGCCTGGTCGGAGGTCTCAGCTCCGGCCTCGTCGATGAGGGTGAACGTGCCCGTGAGGACGCCGGCCGCTGCGCGCTCCGTGAAGCGCAGGAACTGGTCGCGAGCCGTCCCCGTGGTCGGGTCGATGGAGAGGGACACCGTGTCGTGGACCGGGATCGACGAGGCCGGGGTCGCGTCCGTGAAGAGAACGTGACGCGGGTGGGGGGTTGAGCCCGGCTCGCTGTTGGGGTCCTGGCCGAAGAGCCACAGGGCAAAGTTGGTCCACGTTCCCTCCTTTGGTCCGTCGAGGGCCTTCGCCGCCAGCATCGCCTGCTCGCGCAGAACACCCGTGATGACCGTGCCGCGCACGACCGGGTCGTTGCCGCAACGTTCGATTGTTGAGTGCGTGCGACCCGCCTGGCCAACGCCCGTGGACACGCCCCAGTCGGACGTGAACACGATGGTCACGTGGCCGCTCGCGGTAGGAGAAGTAGTAGGTGAAGCGGTGGTCACTGGGCACCTCCTGCGATGGAATTATCTGCTGCTTCCTGGGAGCCGACACAGTCGGCGTCCCCGCGAATCCGTGAAGCGAGGTAGCCGTCGGGCAAGTTCCCGGACAGGTCGATGAGGTCCAGGAGCCAGCGCACCTGCTCGATGCAGTCCTCAGTGTGCTCGTCGGGATCGTCGAGGCGCGTCTTCGAGGGCAGCGGCCCCAACGCCTTCACGAGCGTCTTCGTGCCCCGCGCGTTCTCCTGCGCATCGGTCCACTCGAGGCGGATTGTGCAGATGGGGTGCTCGCAGCGCTTGGTTTTCTTCTCGTTGTCCGACTTTTGCTTGCCGTCGTCCGGCTTTTGCTTGTCGTTGTCGATCTGCTCCTGCGTTGCGAACGCCTGTTCGTTGTCCTTCAGGACGTAGCCGAGACACTCGGATCGCGCCGTATCTTCCTTGGGAACCGTGACATAGCGAGCGAGGAGCTTGACAATGCGGTTCGCGCGGGCACGCGGGAATGGGTCGCCGGTGGTCTGCGTGGGGTCGTCCGGGTTCTTGCCGTCGAAGGCTGCGATCGCCTGAAGGATGCGCGCCCAGGAGGACAACGGCTGCGACTCTGCGGTGGGTGCTTCTTCGGACGAGGTCGTGGTTGCGTCCCCGATCCGATCCGGCGCGTAGTGGCCGACCAGGAAGGGGCGCTGCGAGCGGCCCTTGTACTCGTCCAGCGTGTCGTCCGGGTCAAGGACCGTCGCGTCGCGCAGGACGTGGAAGTCGATCGTCGAACAGGGGACTTCCCCCTTCCTCTTGCCGAGCTTCTTCCCGCGCGACACCAGGCCCTCCGCCAGGTCGTAAGCAATGTGGAACGGGAAGTTGCGGCCCACGATGGCCACGCCCGCCGAGGCAGTGAGGGGGCCGGGTTTCTTCGCGCCGGCGATGACTGCTAGTCGCCGAAGAAGTTCATCCTCGCCGGTCAGCTGCTCATAGTGACGAACGTATGACTCCGCGAACGGGATCGCGAACTGTCCTTCTACATAGACAGTGAGGTCGTCGCCTCCGACAAGCACGGGGACCACTGGAGGAGCTGATCGTCCATGTGCGTAATCCTCCAGGTCCTTCCAAGCTGAGGCCACCGCCGCTTTGACGACTCCGTCGAGGCGATAGTTCACTTCCATGACGAACCACTGGAAAACAGAGGGGGTACTGTCATCGGGGCGGACACGAGGAGCTTCCCTGTCGTCAGAGTGGACACGAGGAGGTTTCTCGCCGCACGGGTTGGGTTCTCTCGGATACGGTGCTTCGGCGAGCTTATCGAGCGTGTCGTTCGTCTTCTTGAATGCCTTACCAAGATCACGCATGATCGCGCCCACGCCATTACCGTCAACATGGACTACACCAACTGAGGACAGAAGAGGAGGAGTGAGGTCCTGGTCTAGATCTGATCCCTGGGACGCGTCGCCATCTTGGATTACTTCCTGCTCGCCGAGTGCTGTCTCCTGAAAGGCTGCTTCCAAACGGGTCGGATCGCGGTAAAGATCAGCCATGGAAGTCTTCAAATGACCAGCGATGTCGTCGAGCTGCTTGAAACGCGCAGGCAACGCCCACGCGCGCTTGACGCGAGCGGGAAGCGACAGCTTGTGCTCAGGTTTCGCGTCTTCCTTCGTAGCTGTGTACAGGATCGAGTTGAAATCAATGGAAACAGTAGGCTGCGAGCCCTCGGTGTATTCTACCTTCTTCTGTTCCTTGCGCTTTGCGCGCCCCTCGTACGACTCCTTAACTCCGACTGCGCGCGCAGTCTTGTAGATCCTAATCGTGTCGTGCTTTGTTAAGGGCGCGACAGCTGGGAGTGCCGATTCGTCGGCTCTCTCTAGGAACGGGAACTGCGGGAAGCGCGCCGCTGCCGGGTGGCGGTTGAGCGAGTACTCCAAAAAGACACGATCAAGCTTTTGCAGGTCATCCGCATCTACCGCGCTGGATGATGCCTTGACGAAGACTCCCGTGACGTCAAGGCCCGGTGCCTCGGTGAGGGCTCGGAGAGTGACTCTCCTGATCAGAACCTTCGCCTTTGCCTTGGGCTCGTCTCCGTGTCCAGTGAATAGGACGATCACCTTGCCGGACGAGTCGGAGACCCAGAAAGAGGCTGGAAGAGGCTTTGGCTTAAGGAGCTTTTCAGCTTCCTCCTTCACCCAGTGGGACAGCAGGGTGATCTCGAAGGATGCGCCGATCTGCTCGCGAAGGCGAGGAGACGAGAAGATGAAGGGCTGATTGCTGTTCGTCTGCAGCATGACGAGGTAACTTGTCACGGTCGGTTCCTCCTTACTCTCCGTTGCGTGGGGGAAGTGTCGTTAGGAGTGAATGAATGTCGCTGAGGACACGACCCTGCGCATTGACGATGGTGCTAAAACGACGCTTCTTTAGATTTTCCGTGATCGGAGCAGAATCATCAAGTCTTCCGACAGTAAGTACAATGAGCGCCTGTGAGTCGTCGAGATCGTTAATGGTCTGTGTCAGTTTCTGCTCAGCGCGATTTAGCTTGTCCGCAGTCGTTTTTTCTAGCTCCTCCCGTCGGCCGTTGTACCAGTCGAGATCGAGTGAGAGTATGACAAGGTCTGCTCTACGAGAGACAGTGGATTGAACAGGGAGAATCTCGTTCTTCATCAGTGCGGAGTATTTTAAATCCTCTCTGATTCTGTCAGAGAATTCAGGGTATCCAAGTAGCTGAATGACACGTTTGGAAAGGCCGTATGACAGGCGCTCGTTGTAGTTTTCAAGCACCTTGTTAGCGATTATTGTTCCAACCACTGTGACAATGATGGCTCCGACGATCGCATTTATGAAAGGAAATATGAACGTGGTTGCGACTTCGTGCCAGGTCTCGTTATTGAACTGAGTGAACAGAACTAATGTCGTCGCGAGGGTTGCGATTAGGAAAATGATGATCCCGATATAAATGTGCCGTTCCTTGTTCATGATGCCTGCTCTCCCTTATCGATTTCTTCTGTTTCCTCTTCCGCTTCGTTTGTGCTGTCATGTGCAGTTTCCGCGGTGGAGGCTTCGTTATTTTGCTGTGTTGAGCTATTCTCTTCTGTAACTATATTCTGGTCCGGTTGTTGGCTCTGCTTGCTTATGTATGGTGCGACGATGATGGTGGCGACGGAAACTGTTATTAGCTGGGCTAGAACGGGGAACAGGAAGCTGAAAGCAATGCAGTGCCATGTCTGATTGTCGAAGTGGGCAAACTCGATAATGGCGATAATTGTGGCAAAAGAGAGAATGGTGAGTGCGTAGATGCTGTTAGTTCGTAGATTGTTCATCTGAGTCTCCACCTGGTTCATGCGGCCACAGCGTCTATGACGCCCATGCCGAAGCTCGTGTGTGAGCCGACGTTCGTGTATGCGGACAGGGCCATGAGGCGCGAGAAAATGCGGGTCGCTTCGGCGCCCTCGACGCCGCTGATGCGCAGGTGGCCCTCGTGGGCCGGGATCCGACGCGAGCTCAAGCGGCCCTGCCTCGCGTTGCGCGGCATCGCCAGCGACACCATGGATGCGCGCGTGAAATCCTGCGTCGCCAGCACGCTCGCCATCGCGTCCCGGTCGATGCGTGGGGGAGCGAGCCTCCGATTCCATGCCCACCAGCGCTGCTGCAAGCTCGTCGCAATCGTCGCCGGCGACAAGCTCGGCACATGATTCCCCTTCGACGAAAACGTCGTCGGCGTCACCAGGCGTATCTCCCACGTGCTGTCCTGATCGCGCTCGGCCAACTCCTCCCACGACGCCTGGTTGACGATCTGACCCTCGGTCGCAACCAGCACCGCGTCATCCTCGGTTCCCGCCCCGAGACGCATGACGCCACCCCACGACAGCCACGCGTCCAGCGTGTCGACCAGGCGATCGTCCAGGAAGCGCACCTCGACCCCGAACCTGGACTCTGAATGGCTCAACTCTCCGAGTGAATACGGCTTCACCCCGCCCGCCCCATGCGGTGGTCGATGTGCCAGCGTCGGGAACCGCGCCGCCCTGGCCGGGCTGACCCCCGGCGGCAAGTCCAGCACCGCCGACAGGGCAGCGTGAAGCCGCCTCGGAGTGGCTGGCACCCCCTCGGGCGCGTCAAAGCTCACGTAAACGGATGCTGGCATCGGTGCCTCCCATCACTCGTGTGTGACTGCCGTCTCCGACCGTATCACACTTGAAGTGATAGATCACGCCCAACTGTCAAGGAGTCTGTGTAACCCCAAAGTTCCGCGTAAAGGCTTGTTGGGGGCCGAAAGTTAAGCCATAGGCCGGCAGGAAGTTTCAATGTCTGAAGAAGTGTCAAGCGAACTGTTGGAGGAGAAAGGGCTCCTGAACCCTTGGGCGTGACCAGAGTGTCAGCTCGAGCAGCAGGTGCCCCGCCAGTCGCCCGGCCGCGCAGTGCGTGCGGGGAGGGGCGGGGGCGCTGTGTGGGAGGCCGTCGAAACAGTAGGGCCACGCAGCCCACGCAAGGGAGTAATAGTCAGCAATACCCCCGGCCCGCCCCTCACTGCCCCTCGCCATACCTCCCTCACCCCAAAAGGTCAAGACTTCTTAAAATGTGAAACCCTCTAGGAGGTTTGTCAGCAACCTTGTAATCATTGTGAAATGGCGTGTTGTCTGGACTTGCCCAGGTGTCGCGCCTCCATCTGTACAGAAACGAGGAATGATGATGCATCAACGCTCATGGAAGACCCTCATCGCGGGAGGAGCCGCCCTCGCAGCCGGCCTCACCCTCTCCGCGTTTGGGGCCCCCACCCACGCGGAAGGCGTCGCGGGAATCACCTCCGAGGCTCGCGCCCAGGACGAGGTTATGAACTACGCGGTCAACCTGCCCGCCACCGCCTCGCGCTACGACTTCAACGCGGCCGTCTCGCGCGCCTCGGAGCACGGCGTCGTCCTGGCCCAATACCCCGAATTCAACTCCTTCTTCGTCCAATCCGTGAAGGCCGCCTACGCGCCCGACCTCGGCAAGAGCCTCGTGGCCTCCGGCATCTCCTACGACTCCATCGGACCCACCCGCTTTAAGACCGTCACCGGCGACGAAGTCCGCACCGAACAGCCCACGAAGACCGAATCCGAAGAAGCGGCCGTCAACGAGGCCGCAGCCGTTCACGAGACCGGCCTGTCCGCCGACTCCCAGCTCAACGACTTCACCCCCGACGAGGGTGACGCCAACGCCTGGGGCCTCGCCGCCATCGGCGCGGTCGACGCCCAACAGGTCGACGTGCCCCGCGAAAAGGTCACCGTCGCCGTCATGGACACCGGCATCGACCCCGACCACAAGGACCTGAAAGACCGCATCGACGCCTCCCGCTCCGTCGGCTGCCAGGTCAACGGCATCCCCAACCAGGACCCCTCCGCCTGGAAGGATGACCACTACCACGGCACGCACGTCGCCGGCACCATCGCCGCCTCCCACAACGCCTACGGCGTCGACGGCGTCGCCCCCGACGCGACCCTCATCGCCATCAAGACCTCCAACAAGGCCGGCTCCTTCTACCCCGAATACGTCGCCTGCGCCTTCGACTGGGCGGCCGAACATGACGTCGACGTGTCCAACTCCAGCTACTACATGGACCCCTACGCCTTCTGGATGCCCAACGAGGCCTCCCAGGCCGCGGGCCTCGAAGCGGCCTCCCGCGCGGTGCGCTACGCGAAGGACCACGGCGTCGTTAACTTCGCCGCCGAAGGCAACTCTAACGACGACCACGACAACCCGACGATCGACAAGGACTCCCCGAACGACGTTGAGGGCGCGGCCGTCGAGCGCAACGTCGCCGGCGGTATCGACGTGCCCGCCATGCTGAACGACTCGGTCATGTCCGTCTCCGCACTCAAGCTGCCCACCGGCACCGACCCGGCCACGGCGAAGCTCGAGCGCGCCGGCTTCTCCAACTACGGCAAGAACTCGGTTGACGTCGCGGCCCCCGGCCAGCGCATCTGGTCTGACCTGCCCACCTGGGAGAAGGAACCGCCCTTCGGCTACCTGTCGGGTACGTCCATGGCCTCCCCGCACGCCGCGGGCGTCGCCGCGCTGATCAAGGAGATCCACCCCGACTACACGGCTGACCAGGTCATCGCCCTCATGAAGAAGCAGGCGAACGAGAACTTCGACCGCCTCGCCGAACCCACCGACGGCAAGGAATACCGCGGCGCGGGCCTGGTCAACGCCCTGGCCGCCGTGCTCAAGGACCAGCCGCGTCCGGTCCTGGGCAGCATTGAGTACTCCTACGACGGTGCCACCGACTGGCGTCCCCTGGCCGATGCGCACCTCGCAGGCACGATCTACGTGCGCGCCACCGTCTCCGGCCCCGTCACCAAGGCGACCCTGACGGTCATGAACCAGGAGCCCGTCACCGGGGAGGGAACCGGCGCCTTCACGGGCAACGGCATCACGCTCATCGCAGGCCCCTACGACACGGCGACCTTCGACATGACAGACCCCTTCTCCTCGGTGACGCTCAGCGCCGAGGGCCGCAACAAGGACGAGCGCGCCGATGACGACGTCACCGACGCCGTGCACTTCCACGTGGACGACTCCGCCCACGAGGGCGGCTCCTGGGTCAACGACGCCGCCGGCTGGAAGTACTGCTACGAGGACTCCACCTGCGCGAAGAACCGCCCCGTCACCATCGGCGAGGACACCTACTACTTCGACGCTAACGGCCTCATGGTCACCGGCTGGGCCTCCTACAACGGGGCCTGGCACTGGATGAGCGCCTCCGGCCGCGCCGCCACCGGCTGGGTGAACGACCGCGGCACCTGGTACCTCCTTGACGACACCGGCATGATGATGACCGGCTGGGCCCAGGTCGGCGACCGCTGGTACTACCTGGCCTCCTCCGGCGCGATGACGACGGGCTGGGCGTCCATCAACGGCGCCTGGTACTACCTGGACGCCTCGGGCGCCATGGTGACCGGCTGGGTCAACGTCAACGGCACCTGGTACTACCTGACCTCCACCGGCGAGATGGCCCGCGGCTGGGTCAACGACGGCGGCACCTGGTACTACCTGCACGCCTCGGGCGCGATGGCCACCGGCCGCACGCTCATCGACGGCACGTGGTACTCCTTCGCCCGATCGGGCGCCTGGCTCGGCTGAGCCACTCAGGGACGAGGCCGGGGCCGCCTCTCGCGGTCCCGTGACCTCGCGCCCGGGCGCTGAGAACCGCCACATACGACAGGGGCGG